>NZ_RZTF01000131.1:3084-9029 GCF_004023175.1 Mesorhizobium sp. M7A.F.Ca.MR.362.00.0.0 | reverse complement strand
GGGTTGTTCTGGTTTTTTCGGCTGCGACGGAAGACATTCGACGGCACGATCGTCTTTGTGGCCGCAGGCTTCCTGCTCGCGCTGTCGGCATCCATCGACCAGATCGGAGATCTGTTTCCCACCCCTGGTTCTGCGGCAGCCATCGCCGAAGACGTCGTCAAAGAGCTTGGCATCTTCCTTTGGGCGGCAGGTGCCGTTGGGTACGCGGCGATGGTGACACGATTGGGCCGTCCGTGGGTGGATCCAGCCGACTCCACCTCTCCCGACTGACTGCCGCAGGCGGGCATTTTCGACCAGGCTAGTCCAGATCGAACCGCGCGATCACAGGCACATGGTCCGACGGGCGCTCCCAGCCGCGCGCCGGACGCAGGATTTCGTAGCCGGAAAAGCTGGGCACCAGGTTTGGCGACGACCAGACGTGGTCGAGACGGCGGCCGCGATTGGACAGCTCCCAATCCTGCGCGCGATAACTCCACCAGGTGTAGAGCTTCTGCTCATGCGGCACGTTGAGCCGCATCAGGTCGACCCAGTCGCCGGCGCGGCGCATCGCCTCGAAATTTTCCGTCTCGATCGGCGTGTGGCTGACCACGTTGAGCAATTGCTTGTGCGACCAGACGTCATGTTCGAGCGGGGCGATGTTGAGATCGCCGACCAGCACCGAGCTGGACACCTCGTCATGTTCTGCCCGGATGGCATTCATCTCGGCGACGAAGTCGAGCTTGTGCTTGAACTTCCTGTTGATGACGGGATCCGGTTCGTCGCCGCCCGCCGGAACGTAGAAATTGTGGAGCAGGATCGCCTTGCCGCCGGCCCGCACCGTCACCGAGAGGTGCCGGCTATCCTCGATTTCGCAAAAGCGTCGCTTCTCGACCACCTCGATCGGCCGCCGCGCCACGGTTGCTACGCCGTGGTAGCCCTTCTGGCCATGGAAGGCGATGTGCTCGTAGCCGAGCCTGCGGAAAGCCTTTTCGGGGAACAGCTCGTCGGGAACCTTGGTTTCCTGCAGGCACAGCACGTCGGGCGCATGCTCGACGAGCAGGCGCTCGACGATCGGCATGCGCAGGCGAACGGAGTTGATGTTCCAGGTGGCGATGGAAAAGGGCATTGGCAATCCAGGACAGCGTGCGACCGACCAGAACCGATGGGCCCCGGCGGGGAAGACGCCTTTCGACGGAGTCAGTCCGGGAAACTGCCAGCCGCAAGTCGCAAAGACAAGCCGGGCCACGCCCGCTGAGGCGTGACCCGGCGCTTTCCACAGCTATTGGTGCGATTGGCCTAGCGCGCCTTGTTGGTGTTGAGCTCGCGGTTCGCCGTGTAGTCAATGGCGAAAGTATCCGGCGCGAAGCTGACGCCTTCCTTGGTGTTGAAGATCATCACCGTCGTATCCTTGCCCTGCGCGTCGGTGATCGTCCACTGCCGCAAGTCGAAGGTTTTCGGATCGAACATCATGGTGATCTTCGAATTGCCGAACACCGATTTGTCGGCGAGCTGGATGGTGGTGAGATCATCCTCCTGCTTGACGCTTTTGACGCGGTCGCCGGAGAGATCGATCCTGTTGTCGAGCAGCAGCTTCAAGGGTGTCTTCGACAGCGGATAGAGATCGGACGTGTTGAGCCTCTTGTTCAGGATGACCACCGACTTGCCGTCTGAAATCACCCGGAAGTTTGAAGAGCCGTCGTAGTTGAAGCGGATCTTGCCTGGCCGTTCGAGGAAGAACTTGCCGCCGGTCTGCTCGCCCTTGGGGCCGAACTGCACGAATTCGCCGCTCATCGATTTGACCGAGGAAAAGTGGTCGGCGATCTTCTGCGCAGCGGTCGGCACAGCCGCCTGCGCCGAAGCCAGCACCTGGAAGCCGGGCACCGCGTTGAAGGCTGCCGCCCCCGCAAACGCCAGGCCGAGGCCCAGCAACTGACGCCGGGATGGAGCAAATGTGCTGAGCGCTGAAAGATCGTTTTTCATGTCGGTCACTCTCATCTGATTCCTGAGTTGTTCTGTGCTTGGACCCCCAGTTAGGCTGAAATTTGGCGGGTCAGACGTCCCTTGGTCGCTTCAACGCCTTGAAAGGTTCAAGGTTGCCGGACCGGGATGTCACAAGGGTCAGGCTTTCTGGTCAGAACTTGTCCTCTTCGGTCGGCACCAGGATCTCGCGCTTGCCGGCATGGTTGGCCGGGCCGACGATACCTTCCTTTTCCATCTTCTCGATGATCGAGGCGGCGCGGTTATAGCCGATGCCCAGCCGGCGCTGGATATAGCTGGTCGAGGCCTTGCCATCGCGCAGCACCACGGAAACCGCCTGATCGTAGGGATCGTCGGAATCCTCGAAATTGCTGTTGCCGCCACCGGACCCACCCTTGCCCGACGGCTCGTCGTCGTCCTCGCCATCATCCTCGGTGATGGCGTCGAGATATTCCGGCACGCCCTGCAGCTTCAGATGCGCAACGATCTTCTCGACCTCTTCGTCGGCGACGAACGGGCCGTGCACGCGCTGGATGCGGCCGCCGCCGGCCATGTAGAGCATGTCGCCCATGCCGAGCAGCTGCTCGGCGCCCTGCTCGCCCAGAATGGTGCGGCTGTCGATCTTCGACGTCACCTGGAAGGAGATGCGGGTCGGGAAATTGGCCTTGATGGTGCCGGTGATGACGTCGACCGACGGCCGCTGCGTTGCCATGATGACATGGATGCCGGCGGCGCGCGCCATCTGCGCCAGGCGCTGCACGGCACCTTCGATGTCCTTGCCGGCGACCATCATCAGGTCGGCCATCTCGTCGATGATGACGACGATATAGGGCATCGGCTCGAGATCGAGGTTCTCGGTCTCGTAGATCGCCTCGCCGGTCTGGCGGTCGAAGCCGGTCTGCACGGTGCGCGAGATCTTCTCGCCCTTCTTGTCCGCCTGGCTGACGCGGGCGTTGAAGCCGTCGATGTTGCGCACGCCGACCTTGGACATCTTGCGGTAGCGGTCCTCCATCTCGCGCACGGTCCATTTCAGCGCCACCACGGCCTTCTTCGGATCGGTGACGACGGGCGTGAGCAGATGCGGGATGCCGTCATAGACCGAGAGTTCCAACATTTTCGGATCGATCATGATCAGCCGACATTCTTCCGGCTTCAGCCGGTAGAGCAGCGACAGGATCATGGTGTTGATGGCGACCGACTTGCCCGAGCCGGTGGTGCCGGCGACCAGCACGTGCGGCATCTTGGCGATGTCGACGATGACCGCCTCGCCATTGATGGTCTTGCCCAGCGCCAGCGCCAGCTTGGCCTTCGTCGTCTCGAAGTCACGGCTGGCCAGAATCTCGCGCAGATATACGGTCTCGCGCTTGGCGTTCGGCAGTTCGATGCCGATGGCGTTGCGGCCAGGGACCACGGCGACGCGGCAGGCGATGGCGCTCATCGAGCGCGCAATGTCGTCGGACAGGCCGATGACGCGTGACGATTTGATGCCGGGCGCCGGTTCGAGCTCATAGAGTGTGACCACCGGACCGGGACGGACGGCGATGATCTCGCCCTTGACGCCGAAGTCCTCCAGCACGCCTTCGAGCAGGCGGGCGTTCTGTTCCAGCGCGTCCTTGGACAGGCTGGCGTCGCGCACCACGTTCTTCGGCTCGGAGAGGAAGTGGAGCGACGGCATTTCGAATTTTTCCGAGCCGATCAGCGATGTCTGGGCCTCGCGCTGGACGCGGGCGCCGGGCACGGGGCGCGCCGCCGGCGCCTCGACGCGGGTGGCTGCGTCGGAGCGGAACGGCTGCACCTTGGCGGTCGGCGCGCCGCGGCGTTGCACGACAGGCTCATCGTCGAAATCGGCATCCTCGCTTGCATTGTCGAAGCGGTCGTCGAAGATGTCGTCGGGGTCGAGCGAGGCGCTGCGGTCATTGACCATGGCGGCGAAGAATTCGGGCTCGACGCGGGCACGGCCATCCTGGCTCATCCGCTGCTCGGCAAACTCCGCCGATTCGACCCGTTCGGCGGCGCGGCGCCAGGCGGTGGAGCGCTGCTCCATCTCCGGCTCGTACTCGTCCCGCTCCTGCCTGCGGCGCACGGCACGGCGGTGCATCCACGCGCGCAGCGACAGCCACCAATGGGTGATGGCGCCGAGCGCCAGGATGCCCTCGTCGCCTTCATCCTCGTCATTGTCGAACAAAAGGTCGTCGTCGCGCGGATCGGCAGCGGGCTCGTCCTCCATCACGGCGAAGCCGTTCTTGCGTCCGATCAGCGCCGAGCCATGGGCGAAGAGCCACAGTGCGGGTGCGGCCAGCAGGATGGCGATGATGCTGGCGATCAGCCCGGTCGGATAGCCGCCGATGACGACGCCGGGGATCTTCAGCACCATGTCGCCAAACACACCGCCGAGGCCCGTCGGCAGCGGCCAGGTCTTGGGCGGCACAACGCAGCCGACCATCGCCGCGGCCAGCAGCGCGAAGCCGAACCAGGACAGCCCGCGCTTGGGCAGCCTGTCGACACCGCGCGCGGAAAACAGCAGGAATCCCCAGATGACCGTCGGAACCAGGGCCGCGACGGCGGCGAGGCCGAAGAACTGCATGGCCAGGTCGGAGAACACGGCACCCGCATAGCCCATGGCATTGGTGACGGTGTTGTTCGTCGCGTGGGAAAAACTCGGATCGGCGACATTCCAGGTGGCAAGGCTGGCAACGCCAAAGGCGGCCAGCGCGAACAGGCCGACGCCGACCAGCCGCCCGACCTGACGCCGCGCGAACGCCTGGATGCCGTGCCCCGTATCGGCCAGCGCAAGCGGTGCTGAAGCCCCTGAACGCATGCTCTTCCCCGTCTGTCATGGTCTCGCCGGGTGCGTGGCGCATTCCGGCAGATTCGGGTCTCAGACTATCGGTGGGAAGGTTAAGGGCGCATTAACTATAAGAGGTCGAGATGATCAAACCTCGTTACCACTGGTTGAGCCGTTTGCTGCTCGAAGAATGGCGCCGAGTGTGGGCGAAGGAGGGTCGCCAATTTGGGTAAAGGCATGCAACCCGTCTTCCTTCGCGTGGCGGCACTGGCCTGGGCAGGGCTCAGTTTGCTGCTCGCTTTGCACTGGTTCGTCGAACTCGGCATGGTGGGCTTCCCGGACGGCTATGTGACGCCCTTCGCCAGAGCGACCGGTCCGCTGCTGCACATCCTCGCCACAGCCTGCCTCGGACAAGGCCTGTATTTTCTGTTCAGAGGTCTTTTCGGCAAGGGATTTGCAGTGCGAGGCCTCGGCCTGCGGGTTTTGATCGCCGCGGTCCTGACAGTGGCGCCTGTGCTGATCGTCAGGAATTGCCCGCATTCCCGGACATGCAGCAGCGCGTATGAAGCGCTGACGAACACCATGATGGACGACGGCGCCGGCGGATAGAGCTGCCGCCTGCCGAAACAATGGCGGACTGCCGGGCCCGCCATTGGTCGTTTGGAACAAAGATCGGGCCTCGGCCCGACCGGACAAATCAGTTGGCGCCGCCGAGCGCCTGCACATTGGCGCAGAATTCCGCATACGGCTTGCTCATCGCCGCATCCTGGCATTCCTTCTTCATCGCTTCCTGCTTTTCCATCGGCATGGCCATGAAAGCGGTCTTGAAATCCGCCATCGGCTTCATGGTCTTCATGCCGGAATCCGTGAAGAACGGCGCCATGTTGTCGGGCTCATCCAGAGCGCCGGCAAATGCAAAGCCGCTGACCATGGAAAGAGCGAGCGCTCCAAGGCAGATATTCTTGAGGTTCATGAAATAAGTTTCCTTCCCTGTTGTTTGGCACGAGCGCCAGAACGACGATCGTCCCCCCAGTTCGAAACCAGAGCGGTCGTTGTTTCCTCAAAAAACCTGATCACATGAACGTGATTGCGCCAAGACCGGCATTGCCGGAATGACTTGCCAAAAAAAGAGGCCCGGATGCAATCCGGGCCTCAATGCGTGAACTCCTTTCGGGAGCATCACGACGGGATGGGAGAATGCGGG
>NZ_RZTF01000131.1:0-3074 GCF_004023175.1 Mesorhizobium sp. M7A.F.Ca.MR.362.00.0.0 | reverse complement strand
CGCACCGGGCTTACGAGTGGTAGGCCGCTTCGCCATGCGAGGTGAGGTCGAGGCCTTCGCGCTCTGCGTCGGCTGTCGGACGCAGGCCGATGATCAGGTCGACGATCTTGTAGAGGATGGCGCTGCCGATACCCGACCACAGCAGGGTCACCAGGACACCCTTGGCTTGCGCCAGGAGCTGGGTGGCCGTGCCGGCATAGCCGGCAGCAAAGTCGGCCGTCGAATAGTCGACAATGCCGGCGCCACCGAGGGCAGGATTGACCAGGATGCCTGTGCCGAGCGCGCCGATGATGCCGCCGATGCAGTGGACGCCGAAGACATCAAGGCTGTCGTCGTAGTCGAACGTGTTCTTCACCACCGAGACGAAGAAGTAGCAGACGAAGGTGGCGACGATGCCGAGCACGATGGCGCCCATCGGGCCGGCAAAGCCGGCAGCGGGCGTGACGGCGACGAGGCCGGTCACCGCACCCGAAACAGCACCAAGCATGGAGGCTTTGCCGCGCAGCAGCGATTCAAGCACGATCCAGGTGACCGCCGCCGCCGCCGTGGCGACGAAGGTATTGATCATGGCCAGCACCGCATAGGCGTTCGCTTCAAGATTCGAACCGGCGTTGAAGCCAAACCAGCCGACCCACAGCAGCGAAGCACCGACCATGGTCAGCGTCATCGAGTGCGGCGCCATGAGATCCTTCTTGTAGCCGCTGCGCTTGCCGATCATGAGCGCGCCGACGAGGCCGGCAATGCCCGCATTGATGTGAACGACCGTGCCGCCGGCGAAGTCGATGGCGCCGAAGCTGAAGATGAGGCCCGTCGGATCGCTATAAGCGCTCGGGCCGCCCCAGAACCAGACCATATGAGCGATCGGGAAGTAGATGAAAGTGACCCACAGGATGACGAAAAGGATCAAAGCGGAGAATTTGACGCGTTCGGCGAAGGCGCCGACGATCAGAGCCGGCGTGATGCAGGCGAAGGTCATCTGGAAGACGACGAACACCAGTTCAGGAATGGCGACACCCTTGGTAAAGGTTTCCGACAGGGTCGTCACATCGACGCCGGAGAGAAACATCTTGGAAAGGCCGCCGACGAAGGCGTTGCCCGGGGTGAAGGCGAGGCTGTAGCCGTAGAAAACCCAGATGATCATGACCACGCTGGTGATGGTGAAGACCTGCATCAGCACTGACAGCATGTTCTTGCTGCGAACCAGGCCGCCGTAGAAAAGCGCAAGACCGGGAACCGTCATCAACAGCACCAGAACGGTGGAAACCATCATCCACGTGGTGTCGCCCTTGTCGACGGTGAAAGCTGGCGCTGCTGCGGCCGCGGCGGGAGCCGCTTCCTGCGCGAATGCGGCGACCGTGCCCAATGCTCCGAGCGCGAACGAGCCGAGCAGCGCGGAGCGCGCCGCTGACTTCAAGGTGGAAGGAATATTCATTGAACTCTCCATTGGAATACGTGATCGCCGCTCAGAGCGCGTCGGTGTCTGTTTCGCCGGTGCGGATGCGCACCGCCTGATCGATGCCGAAAACGAAGATCTTGCCGTCGCCGATCTGCCCGGTCTTGGCGGCGGCGGTGATGGCTTCGACAGCCTTGTCCACCATGTCGGAACTGACGGCGACTTCGATCTTGATCTTCGGCAGGAAGCTGACCGCGTATTCCGCCCCGCGATAGATTTCCGTATGCCCTTTCTGACGCCCGTAGCCTTTGACTTCGGTGACGGTCAGGCCCTGGATGCCGACGGCGGTAAGCGCTTCGCGTACCTCGTCGAGCTTGAACGGCTTGATGATTGCCATCACAATTTTCATAAGGTTTCACCCTTCGCTGTTGCGGTCCCCCGCGTTTGCACACCTTCACCGATCCTAAAAAGCCGGAGAGTGCCCACGAGGATTCAAGCTCCGTGCCAAGTGCCGAAGCAGTGTGTTAACCCATTGTAAACAAAGAGATTGAGGAGCGTTCCGACGCAACCTGTTGATAGCTGCGGCGATGCATCTGCTTAAAAATTGGGCAACTTTTGAAAAATGCCTACTCTGCAGGCGATCGCTTCAGCCGGATCAGCCCTTCCTGCGCGACCGAGGCGATCAGCGTGCCGTCGCGGGCAAACAGCGACCCGCGTGTAAAGCCGCGTGACCCCTGTGTCGACGGGCTGTCCTGCGTGTAGAGCATCCAGTCGTCGAGCGCATGACTGCGATGGAACCACATGGCGTGGTCGAGGCTCGCCGCCTGGATATCGCGGTCGAAAATGGCGCGGCCATGCGCGAAGGTCGATGTGTCGAGCAGCGTCATGTCGGAAAGATAGGCGAGCACCGCCGCCTGGATGGCGCGGTCCGCCGGCACCGGACCTGTGGTGCGGATCCAGATATTCTGCTTCGGCTCCAGCTTTTCGCGGCTGGTGTAATGCTTCAGCATCACCGGCTTCATCTCGATCGGCCGGTCGCGCTCCCAGTAGCGTTTGATGCCATCGGGCACCGCGTCGGCGAATTTGCCCAGCAATTCGCGTTGCGACAGCAATGTGTCCGGCCCCGGAACGTCCTGCGGCATCGGCACCTGGTGCTCGAGACCGACCTCGTCCTGCTGGAACGAGGCTTCGAGCGAAAAGATCGCCTGGCCGTGCTGGACTGCCACCACGCGCCGCGTGGTGAAGGAGCCGCCGTCGCGAATACGGTCGACCTCGTAGACGATCGGCACCTTGGTGTCGCCGGGCCGCATGAAATAGCCGTGCAGTGAATGCACGTGCCGATCGGGATCCACTGTCCGCTGCGCCGCCACCAGCGCCTGGGCGATGGTCTGGCCGCCGAACACGCGCTGCCAGTCGAGCAAGGGGCTGCGACCACGATACAGATTGTGTTCCAGCTTCTCGAGGTCGAGAATGCCGAGAAGCTCGTCCATGGCTGCCGTCATATTTCGCGCCCTCGCCGCAGAAGTGTTATGGCGGTTTCCGACAGGACGGACAGGCAGTCAAGGGTGCAGGACCCGGCGGCGCGCAGGAGCGAAGATGATGGAACGCAAGGCGGACACGCAAACCGGGGCAAACGCGAAAACAGTATCTGGGCTCGACGTCCTGGTCGCCGGCGCCGGCT
>NZ_RZTF01000130.1:0-15350 GCF_004023175.1 Mesorhizobium sp. M7A.F.Ca.MR.362.00.0.0 | reverse complement strand
CGAAGAGAAAGATGCCTCGGCCAACCTCGAAGGTCGGCCATTGCTACGATGCCAGACTCCAACTCTGTGACTAGCCAGAAGCCCCCACGCTTCGTCATCCTAGGGCGTAGCAGTCGCGAAGCGACGTCGCGGAGACCCTAGGATCCATGCCGTGACGTCGGAGCGTCGCGGCGTTGGAAGCAATCGACAGGCGCAACCAGCAACGGCTTCAGCCGCCTGACTTGGGGACCAGCAGGGGAATGATGCGGTCGCTCTTGGCCACCGAAGGCCGCCCGGCGGAGCCATAGGGGATGCCGAGCGCATCCCAGGTCTCGACCAGCGCATCCTGCAATTCGGCGATCAGTGCATCGGAATGGAACGGCGTCGGCGTGATGCGCAGCCGCTCGGTGCCGCGCGGCACGGTCGGGTAGTTGATCGGCTGGATGTAGATGCCGTGCACGCCGAGCAGGCGGTCGCTGGCCATCTTGCAGGCCTCGGGATCGCCGACCAGCAGCGGCACGATGTGGGTCGGCGAGTCCATCACCGGCAGGCCGGCGGCCGACAGGATCTGCTTGGTTCGGCTCGCCTGCTGCTGCTGGGCGTCGCGCTCGGCCTGCGAGCGCTTGAGATGGCGGATCGACGCGGTCGCGGCAGCCGCGATCGCCGGCGGCAGTGCCGTGGTGAAGATGAAGCCCGGCGCATAGGAACGCACGGCGTCGATCACGGCGCTGGTGCCGGTGATATAGCCGCCCAGCGTGCCGAATGCCTTGGCCAAGGTGCCTTCGATGATGTCGATGCGGTCAGCCAGGCCTTCGCGCTCGGTGATGCCGCCGCCGCGCGGCCCGTACATGCCGACAGCATGGACCTCGTCGATATAGGTCATGGCGTTGTAGCGCTCGGCGAGCTCGACGATCTCTTTGATCGGCGCGATGTCGCCATCCATCGAGTAGACGCTTTCGAAGACGATCAGCTTGGCGCGTTCGCGCCCCGCCGCCTGCAAAAGGCTTTCCAGATGCGCCACGTCGTTGTGGCGGAAGATCTTTTTCTCGGCGCCGGAACGCCGTACGCCTTCGATCATCGAGGCGTGGTTCAATTCGTCCGAGATGATCAGGCAGTTGGGCAAAAGCTTCGCGATGGTCGAGATCGAGGCCTCGTTGGAGACGAAACCGGAGGTGAAGACCAGTGCCGCTTCCTTGTCGTGCAGGTCGGCAAGCTCCACCTCGAGTTCGACCAGCGGGTTCGAGGTGCCGGAAATGTTGCGGGTGCCGCCGGCGCCCGAACCCATCTTGCCAGCGGTATTCTGGAACGCGGCGATGACGTCGGGATGCTGGCCCATGCCGAGATAGTCGTTGGAGCACCAGACGGTGATTTCCTCGGCGCGGCCATTGGAACGCCAGATGGCGCGCGGGAACTTGCCCGCGATCCGCTCCAGGTCGGCGAAAACGCGGTAGCGACGCTCGGCATGGAGCTGGTCGATCGCTTCCTCGAAGAACCGCTGATAGTTCATATAGGCTTCCCAATTTTTGCGCGGGATCATAATCATTGGCCTGTTGGTCGTCCACCTGGCCTTTTTGGTCAAAATGCCACGCCCCGGACCTGTTCCTAACGATCACGGATCGTGGCCTATTCCCTTGATGTGGATCAACTTTGTTTCAGGACGATGCCACTAGCCGGCGATGCCGGTTACCACGGTTTCAATGGTTATGCGGCGGGCTTTCCAGTAGAGCGGGGGTTGAGACAGTTTCCGATAAATCTTGGATAAGCGAGGACGCGGATGACGGTTTTGGTTACAGGCGGCGCCGGTTACATCGGCAGCCATATGGTCTGGGAGTTGCTTGATGCCGGCGAGGGCGTGGTCGTCCTCGATCGCCTTTCCACCGGTTTCGAATGGGCGGTGGCGCCCGAGGCAAGGCTGGTCGTCGGCGACGTTGCCGACCGGGAATTGGTCGGCACGGTCATCAGGGAGAACAAGGTCGACGCGATCATTCACTTCGCCGGCTCGATCGTGGTTCCGGAATCGGTCGCCGACCCGCTCAGTTACTACGAGAACAACACCTCGAAGACGCGCACGCTGATCGAAACCGCGGTGCGCGAAGGCGTGCCCAATTTCATTTTTTCATCGACCGCCGCCGTCTATGGCGGAGCCGGCCTGGAGCCGGTGCGCGAGGACGCCCGCCTGTCGCCGGAATCGCCCTATGGCCTATCCAAGCTGATGAGTGAGTGGATGCTGCGCGACGCGTCGATCGCGCATGGCCTGCGCTATACGGCGCTGCGCTACTTCAACGTCGCCGGCGCCGACCCGAAGGGCCGCACCGGCCAGTCGACGCCGGGCGCAACCCATCTGATCAAGGTCGCCTGCGAGACGGCACTTGGCAAGCGGCCGTTCATGCAGGTGTTCGGCACCGATTATCCGACGCCGGACGGCACCTGCATGCGCGACTACATCCATGTCAGCGACCTGGCGGCGGCGCATCGCCTGGCCTTGCAGCGGCTGCGTGCCGGGGGACAAAGCCTCGTCGCCAATTGCGGCTACAGCCATGGCTACTCGGTGCTCGAGGTCATCGACAGCGTGCGCCGCGCCTTCGGCCGTGATTTCGAGGTGAAGATGGGCGATCGCCGTCCCGGCGACGCCGCGGCGGTGGTCGCCAATTCGGATCTCGCCCGCGCTGAACTCGGCTGGACCCCGCAACGCGACGATCTCGACCAGATCGTCGCCGACGCGCTCGCCTGGGAGCGCATCCTGACCGGCAAGAACTCCGCGCGCGGCTGAGCCGGGTTCTCCCAAGGGCTCGCAAGGCGGGCAGCGAAGCGCTATTGAAGGCGTTCGCGGCAAGGCGCGGAGGCGTCGCCCGCGAGGAGATCTTGGGGGATGGCATGAAAATAACGGTGCTCGGGGCCGGTGTCGTCGGTACGGCGGCCGCCTATTATCTGGCCGGCGACGGCCATGAGGTGACAGTGATCGAGCGCCATCCGGCGGCGGCACAAGGCACCAGCCAGTCCAATGCCGGCCTGGTGTCACCGGGTGACGCCACCGCCTGGGCCTCGCCGGCGGCTTTGAAGACTTTCCTGCGCGGGCTCTACAACCATGATCTCGGCATCAAGGTCAGGCTGCGCCTCGATCCCTATTTCCTCGCCTGGAGCCTGCGTTTTCTGCGCCAGTGCACGGTGGCGCGCCTGCGCGCCAACACCGACATCAAGCTCAGGCTCGCGCTCTATTCGCGCGACTGCATCAATGCGCTTTCGGAAGCGACCGGCATCCACTACGACGAGCGCAAGAAGGGCATCCTCTACTTCTTCCGCTCGCAAAAGAGCCTCGATACCGGCACCGACAATTACCGTTATCTTGCCAGGCACGGCCTGCCGATCGAAATCGTCGGCCGCGACCGGCTGGTCGAGCTGGAACCAGGCCTTGCCGGCGTCAAGGACAAGATTGCCGGGGGCGTCTATTCACCAACCGACCAGACCGGAGATTCCAAGCAGTTTGTCGACAGGCTGGCCGCCTATGCTGCCGAGAAGCTCGGCGTCAAATTCCTGTTCGGCACGACAGTCGAAGGCCTCGACATCGAGGGCGATCATGTGCGCGCGGTGATGACGTCGGCCGGCCCGGTCGCCGGCGATGCCGTGGTCATCTCGATGGGACCGGAGAGCGGCCTGCTCGGGCGCCGCTACGGCATCGACCTGCCTGTCTATCCGGTGAAGGGTTATACTGCGACGATTCCCCTGGAGGACGAAAGCAAGGGGCCGACCATGGGCGGCGCCGACGAGGACCGGCTGATCGGCTATTCCAGGCTGGGCAACCGCTTGCGGATGTCCTCGACGGCTGAATTCACCGGCTTCGATCGAACTTTCAAGCCCGCCGATTTCAAGACGATCATCAGCACCGGCAAGGACCTGTTCCCCGGTGCCTTCGACGAGAAAAAGGCCGAGCTGTGGGCAGGCCTGCGGCCGATGATGCCCAACTCGGTGCCGGTCATCGGCCAGGCGCGCTACAAAAACCTCTATCTCGACACCGGCCACGGCCATGTCGGCTGGACCATGGCATGCGGCTCGGGGAAATTCCTCGCCGACCTCGTTGCCGGCCGGAAGCTCGAGATCGACCCGCAAGGGCTGGTTTACGGAGGCTAGAGATGTCGGGACCGCAAGTCGCCATCGACCTTGGCCGCATCGAGCGTAACGCCCGCACCATCGTCGAACGCTGCGCCTTGTCTGGCATAAAGGTCTTCGGCGTCACCAAGGGTACTTGCGGCATGCCGCAAGTGGCGCGTGCCATGCTGCGGGGCGGGGTCTCAGGCATCGCAGAATCGCGCTTCGAGAACATTCGCCGGCTGCGCGACAGCGGCATCAACGCGCCGATCATGCTGTTGCGCAGCCCGCCGATGGCGCGGGTCGAGGAGGTGGTGCGCACCGTCGACATCAGCCTGCAGTCGGAACTCGCCACCATCCGCGAGATATCGCGCATCGCCGAGCGCATGGGCCGCATCCACGACATCATGCTGATGATCGATCTCGGGGATCTCCGAGAGGGCATCTGGCCGAACGACCTGATCCCGACCGTCGAGCAGATACTGCAGTTCAAGGGCGTTCGCATTGCCGGCATCGGCACCAATCTCGGCTGTTTCGGCGCCATCATGCCGACGCCGGAAAATCTCGGCCAACTCGTCGCCCATGCCTACAAGACCGAGCGCCTGTCCGGCAGAAGCCTCGACGTGATCTCCGGCGGCGCCTCGTCGTCGCTGCCGCTGCTGCTCGAAGGCAGGTTGCCGGCCGGCATCAACAACCTGCGGGTCGGCGAGGCGATCCTGCAGGGTGGTGTCGAGACCTTCCGCGACACGCCGTGGGCGGAGCTCGAACCCGATGCCTGCCGGCTGACAAGCGACATCATCGAGGTCAAGCTCAAGCCGTCACGGCCGATCGGCCAATCGGGCTACGACGCCTTCGGCAACCAGCCGGCCTTCCCCGACGAAGGCGACAGGCTGCGCGCCATCGCCAATATCGGCCGCGAGGATGTGCTGGTCGAGGGGCTGACGCCGATCGCCAAGGGGATACGCGTGCTCGGCGCCTCCAGCGACCATCTGCTTTTGGATGTCGCCGATGCCGAACCGAGGCCCTCCGTCGGCGACCGCGTCGCCTTCCGCATGAGCTATGGCGCCATGCTTTTGGCGATGACCTCGGAATATGTCGAGAAGGCCCCGATGCACGACGTCGAGGATTTTTCCGGCCGCAAGATGGTGCAGATCACGGCCGGGCAGGGGGCCGCCGGCATCCTGGCCCGAGAAAGCACCGGCGCGCGGCTGGAAGCGATGAACTTCGACGTGGTGGAACTCGCCGATGTCGAGCGGCCGCCATCGGGGCTGGTCCGGCTGATTGCCGGCGCCGATCGTCGCATCGCCCACAAGGCGCTGACCGCGACGGCGCGCGCGACGCATTCTTTCGGCCTGATCTGGATCGATTCCATCGCCGCCCTGATGCCAGAGGACGAGGAGGGCATCGACCTGCCGGAATGTTCGGTGCTGGCGCGATCGCTCGGGCTCGATCACAAAGCCGGCGCGCTGCAGCCGCAGCTGTCGCCGGAAAATGTCGTCATCGTCGGCCTGCGCCACGCCGATCCGGCCGAGGCGCGGGTGCTGAAGGATTCGCGCGTGTCGGCCTTCACCATGACCGACATCGACGCCATGGGCATGCGCGACCTGATGCATGAAGCGATCCGCATCGCCACCTCAGGCACGCAAGGCTTTCATGTCAGCTATTCGCCGACCGCAACCGAATTCGCAGGCTGGGCTGCGGGCTCCGGCGGGCTGACCGTGCGCGAAACGCACCAGGCGATGGAGGCGATCGCGCTCTCCGGTGGCTTGCTGTCGATGGATGTTTCGGGCCTGACGGCGGATCTGGAGCCGCGGATCGGCACCGACGCGGTCAACTTCGTCATGTCTGCCTTCGGCAAACGGATTCTCTGATCAGCCCTGCGCTTCCACTGCCGCGCGCCATGCGCTGACATAGTCGACCCAGGCCGGGTCTATAGGCGGTTCTATGCTTTCGCCCTTGCCGTGCGTCGCCGGCCGATCGCATGCCAGCAGCGCCGCGCCGATGCTGGTGCCGGTGGCGGCCTCGGACGCAACAACGGCGCGCGCCGTGGCTGCCGCCAGCATGCCGACAAAGAGCCGGTTGCGGGCAAAGGGGCCTTCGACCGTGGTCGGGCCGTCCGCGCCGATCAAGTCGAGGCAGGTTGCCGTCATCAGCGCCAGATAGAACGAGATGGCGGCAAAGCGCTGGCCATTATTCATGCCGTCGGCGTTGAGCCATGTCGCAGTCTGATGCGGGAACGGCCCCGAGCCCTGCTGGGTCGACGGCAGCAGCAGCATCTTTCGCGCCAGCACGGCGCCGACATCACCCTCGTTCCACTGCTCCGGCTCGTCCTTTGTCAGCACGGAAAACTCGCGGCCGCCCATGAAGCGCGCCGAGGGAACGGGATTGCCGAGTGCGTTGACATTGACCAGCGTGTCGCGCGCGGCATCCAGAGCAATCTGTTTGCCGCCGACCGCCATCGACACCACCCAGGTGCCGGTCGAGACGACGGAGAAAGGTGGCTTGTCGGACAGCAGATGCGGCAGCAGCGAGGCGTTGGAATCATGCAGGCCGCAGAACACCGGCGTTTGCGGATCCAGTCCGGTTCGCATCGCAACACTGGGCAGGATCGGACCGAGGCGATCGCTGGCCGGCCGCACCGGTGCCATCAGGTCGGGCCATTCCAGCCTGTCGACCAATGATGAAAAATCCGCCGTCCAAGGGTTCCACAGATCGGTGTGGCAGCCGAGCGAAGTCACCTCGTTGGCGGCGATGCCGGTCAGGCGCAACGCCCAGTATTGCGGGTACATCAGCATCGCGGCGGCCCTGGCGAATTCCGCCGGGAAGCTTTTCTGCTGCCAGAAGAACTGTGCTCCGAGATTGAGGCCGAGCGGCAGGCGCGGCGTGCCGGTCTCGGCAAAAGGGGGACGGATCGCATCATAATCCGCTGCCAGCCGGTCGGGGCCATCGAATTCATAGTCGAGCACCGGCAGCACCAGTTCACCCGCCGCGTCGACCAGCACGCCGGTCGCGCCATGGGTGGTGATCGAAATGGCGTCGATGCGCTGTTCGCGGTTGAGGCCGGCAAGGCTTTCGAGGATGAATGCCCACAAGGCCTCGACATCGTGGTGCGGGTAGGGCGCCTGTCGCACCGGCGCATTGGACATGCGGCGCAGCGCCACCTCGCTCAAGGTCGCGAGGTCGACCAGCGCCACCTTGGCGTTGGTCTTGCCGATGTCGATGACGGCGATGTGGCGCATCGCACTCATGCCATGTGGAACACGGTTTCCAACGGCACGGCCACCGGCTCGTTGTCCGGCCTGGTTTCCATGATGTCGGCCATTTCAGCCCACCAGCGCTGCATCACCGGATATCCGGGCAATTCGTCCATGCCGTGGTCGTCACGCCGCCACAGAACACCGAACAGGATATTGGTCTCCTCGTCGAGATGGATGGAATAATCGGAGACGCCGGCCTGCTTCAGCAGCGCGACCAGTGACGGCCAGATCTCGTCGTGGCGCTTCTTGTACTCGGCCTTCATGCCGGGCTTCAGCTTCATTTTGAACGCGTATTTCTGCGGCATCAGCGCCCTCCGCGCAATCGCCGCCAGACGATCGGCAAGGCGATGACGATGATCAGCAGCAGGCCGATGAAGATCGACATGACGATGCCGGGCACATTGAGCAGGCCGAGCCCGAAAGTCACCAGTCCCATGATGAAGGCGGCGAGCACGACCCCAACAATGCTGCCGGCGCCGCCGAGGATACTGACGCCGCCGAGCACCACCATGGTGATGACTTCCAACTCGTAGCCCTGCGCGATCGATGGCCGCGTCGAACCGAGCCGCGAGGTGATCAGCACCGAGGCGATGCCCGACATCAGGCCGGTCAGGCAGAACAGGATGAACTTGGTGCGACCGACGCGCACGCCGGAAAACTGCGCAGCTATCGGATTGTTGCCGATGGCGAAGACGCGTCGGCCGAAACTCGTACGGTGCAGCAAGAACCAGTAGACGACGGCCGCAATGAGGAAGAGCACCAGCTCGAACGACACCACCCACCAGACATAGCCCTGGCCGAAGAAGGCGAAGCTTGCGGGATAACCCTTATAGGCCTGATCGCCGAGGATGATGAAGGCGATGCCGCGAAACAGGCTCATCGTGCCGATGGTGACGACGATCGACGGCAGGCCGAGCCTTGTCACCAGCAGACCGTTGAAGGCGCCGCAGCCGAGCCCGACGACGATGCCGATCGCCACCAGCACCGGCGTGCCTGCGCCGGCCTGCACCGCCATGCCCATCATCGTCGACGCCAGCGCAATAATGGCGGCCACCGACAGATCGATCTCGCCCGAGATGATCAGCAGCGCCATGGCGAAGGCGATCAGGCCTTTCTCGGTGAAATTGAAGGTCAGATCGGACAGCGAATACGGGTCGAGGAAATAGGGCGAGGCGAAGCTGTTGATGGCGAAGATGGCGACGGCCACCACGACCAGCAGCGCTTCCCAGGAAAAGATCGCCGAACGAAGCGGCTTGTCGAGCCGGTCGGGAATGCGGCGCGGAGCAGGGATGTCGGTCACGCCTCCACCTTTCTGAGGATGATGCGGCCTTGCTGGCGTTCGCCGCGCGCGTTGAGCACGACGGCCAGGATGATGGCGCTGCCCGAAATCGCCATCTGCCAGAAGGGCGAGATGTTGATGACCGGCAGCGCGTTGGAGATGATGCCCAGGAACAGTGCGCCGAGCACCGCGCCGCCGACCGAGCCGATGCCGCCGGCGATCGAGATGCCGCCGATGACGCAGGCGGCGATGATGTTGAGCTCATAGCCATTGGCGACCTCGACCGACGCGATCACATAGCGCGAGATCCAGAGATAACCCGACAGGCCGCCGATCATGCCGGAGATGCAGAAGACGATGAACTTGGTGCGGCCGACATCGATGCCGGCATAGACGGAAGCCGTCGGGTTTACGCCGATGGCATAGATCGAGCGGCCGAGCGCGGTGCGCGTCATCAGGACGAAGAACAGCGCAATGACCAGGATGGCGATCCACGACAGCACCGGAATGCCGAGGAAGGCGGCGCGCTGAAAGCCGATGAAGTCCGGGCTCATCTTGTCGGCATTGACCCAGGCGCCGCCGGACAGGACGAAGGTGGCGCCGCGATAGATGGTCAGCGTGCCCAATGTCACCACGATCGAGGGGATGTTCAGGCGCCACACCAGCAGGCCGTTGATGGCGCCGAGCACAAGGCCGACCAGCAGTGCGACGACGATCAGCAGCGGGATCGGGATCGCCGGATGTGCTGCGTTCAGCATCGCCACCACCATGCCGGTGAAGCAGAGATTGGACGCCATCGACAGATCGATCGACCGGGTCAGGATGACCACCATCTGGCCGAGCGCCAGGATCATCAGGATCGAGGTGTCGTTGAACACCTGGCGCAGATTGCCGGGGTCGGCAAAGGCCGGGAAACGCGTCGAAATCAGGCCGATCAGCACGACGATGGCCGCCAACAGCCAGATTTCACGGTATTTGAGGAAAGCCTTCATGCCGCGATCCCCGCTGCCGTCCGAACCAGCGTCTCGGCGTCCAGCCCCTTGTTGTCGTAGACCGCCGCGACGAGCCCCTCGCGCATGACCACGACGCGGTCGGACATGCCGAGGATTTCGGGCAGCTCGGAGGACACCATGATCACCGACAGGCCTTGCGCCACCAACTCGGCCATGAAGCCGTGCACGGCGGCCTTCGAGCCGATGTCGATGCCCTTGGTCGGCTCGTCCAGGATGATCACCTTGGGCGACGTCGCCAGCCATTTGGCGATGACGATCTTCTGCTGGTTGCCGCCCGACAGCGTGCCGACGTCCTGGCTGAGCGAGGAGGCCCTGAGGTCGAGCCGCTCGGTGTAGGAGCGGGCCAGATCGAACTCCTCCGACAGCCGCAGCAGGCCGGACTTCGATGTGCGCTTGAGTGAAGGCAGCGAGACGTTCTGGAAGATCGGCAGGCCGATCACCACGCCTTGTTTGCCGCGTTCTTCGGGCACGTAGACGATCCCGGCATCGATCGAATCCGCCGCCGATTTCGGCGCGAGCGTCTTGCCTTCCAGCGTGATCGTGCCGGCTGATGTGCGGGTGATGCCCGATATCGCCTGCATCACCTCGCTGCGGCCGGCGCCGACCAGGCCGTAGAAGCCGAGGATCTCGCCCTTGTGCAGTTCGAAGCCGATGTCGTTGAATTCGGTCGGATGCGACAGGCCGGAAACGGAGAGCACCGGCGCGCCTATCTCGGCCTTGCGCTGCGGGAAGATGTGATCGACCGCGCGGCCGACCATCAGGCGCACGATCTGGCTCTGGCCGGCATCCTTGATCAGGCCTTCGCCGACCATCTCGCCATCGCGGAACACCGTGTAGCGGTCGGCGATACGGTAGATCTCGTCGAACTTGTGGCTGATGAACAGGATTGCCTTGCCGTCGCTCTTGAGGAACTCGATCAGCAAAAAGAGCTCCTCGATCTCCTTCATCGAAAGTGCGGCGGTCGGCTCGTCCATGATGACGATCTGCGCGTCGATCGACATGGCGCGCGCAACGGCGACCAGATGCTTGTTGGCGATGCCGAGGTCCTTCAGGCGCGCATCGGCGTCGATGTGGCCGGCATGCATGGTGTCAAGCACTTCGCGCGCATTCCTACGCATCGTGCGCCAGTCGATGGTGCGCAAACGCGTGCGTGGCGCGTGGCCGAGAAAGATGTTTTCGGCGACGCTCAGATCGTCGAACAGCACGGTTTCCTGGTGGATGGCGGTGACGCCATGGCCGAAGGCGGCATGTGCGCTGGGCAGGGTGACTGCCTGGCCGTCGATGCTGATGGTACCCCCGTCGGGCTGGTAGATGCCGGTCATGATCTTGACCAGCGTCGACTTGCCGGCGCCGTTTTCGCCGATCAGCGCCGTCACCTGCCCTGGATAGAGCGACAGGCTGACATTGTGCAGCGCGCGCACGCCGGGAAAGCTCTTGGAGATGCCGGACAGCGTCAGGCGTGGAGCCGGGGCCGGAGGCCGCTCCTTCACCGCGCCGTGTTGGGCTGTCGTGTCCATAATCGTATCAAGCCCTGAAACAAGGTTCGTTTAAAGTCGCGGCGGGACGTGAGCCCCGCCGCGTCAGCTCTAGAGAACTCCAGATCAATAGATCTTGGAGAACTTTTCGATGTTCGACTTGTCGAACTGGAAGGGCGGAGCCATCGCAGCCGAGTTGGTGTCGTCGAGCGTGACCTTGCCGACGCGGCCGATCGACAGCGTGGCGCCGGGCTTCGCCTCTTCCTTCTTCACCGCCAGATCATGGGCGAGGTAGACGGCCGAGTAGCCGAGGTCGATCGGGTTCCACAGGGCAACCGCCTGACTGGAACCGTTGTCGATGAACTTCTTGAACTCGGACGGCAGCGCGAGGCCGGTGACATTGACCTTGCCGATCAGGTTCTCGTCGGTGACGACCTGGGCGGCGGCGACGACGCCGACGGTGGTCGGCGCGATGATCGCCTTGAGGTTCGGATAGGACTTCAACAGGCCCTTGGCTTCGTCGGTGCTCTTGGCCGAATCGTCATCGCCATAGACGGTGGCGACGAGTTTGATCTTGGGGAACTTCTCCGGCAGGATTTTCTTGGCCGCGTCGATCCAGGCGTTCTGGTTGGTGGCGGTCGAGGAGGCCGACAGGATGGCGACCTCGCCGCCTTCCGGCAGGTGGTCGGCGGCAAGCTTGATGATGGTCTCGCCGATCAGGCCGGTATCGGACGGGTTGAGGTGAAGCTGGCGGCCTTCCTTGGCGACGCCCGAATCCCACGAGATGACGGTGATGCCGCGTTCCATGGCCTTCTTCAGCACCGGCACCAAGGCGTCGGCGTCATTGGCCGAAATGGCGATGGCGTCGACCTTCTGCGCGATCAGCGAATTGACCACTTCGATCTGCGCTTCGGCGGTCGCCTTGGTCGGGCCGGTGTAGATGATGTCGACATCGCCGAGTTCCTTGGCCGCCTCTTCGGCGCCCTTGTTGGCGGCATCGAAGAAGCCGTTGCCGAGCGATTTCACCACCAGTGCGATCTTGACGTTTTCGGCATAGGCGGCATTCACGAACATGGCGGCTGAAAAGGCCGCCGTTACCATCAATTTCTTCAAGAAGCTCATCGAATTTCCTCCCTTGAGCGTTGCATTCCATCGTCGCTGCGAGCGCGAGTTGGCCTCAGGCCTGCAGTGAAGATTCTTCCTTGTTGGTTGCGGATGTGCGGGCGACGATCAGTGTCACGCCGGCGGTCTCCAGCATCTTGGCTTCGCGATCCTCGATGCCGTCATCGGTGATGACGGTGGCGATGCGCGACAGGCCGCACAGGATCAGGCTGGAGCGTTTGCGGAATTTCGAGGAATCGACCAGCACCACCAACTCGTCGGCCTGGTCGATCAGTTTCTGCTCCGCCTGGATCAAAAGCGGATCGCCCTCCATCAGGCCGAGCGGCCCCAGACCCTGCGCGCCCATGAACATGCGGCGCGCATAGAAATTGCGCGTCACGTCATTGTCGAAGGGCGACAGGATGATGTTCTGCTCGCGATAGATGGTGCCGCCCGACAGCATCACCGTGTTCTTGGAGTGCTTGAGCAGGTGCTCGGCGATCGGGAACGAATTGGTGAAGATCGGCATGCGGCGGCCGGTCAGGAAATGCACCATCTGGAACGTGGTGGTGCCGCCATTGATGATGATTGGTTCGCCGTCCTTGCACAGCTCTACCGCTTCACGCGCGATCGCCCGCTTCTGCGAGGCGTTGATCGTTTCGTTGACGGAAAAGGGCCGGCCGGCCAGCCCGATGAACTGCGGCGGCGAGATTGCCTCGGCGCCGCCGCGCACGCGGCGCAGGCGCTTCTGGACGTGGAGAGCCGCGATATCGCGCCGGATCGTCGCCTCGGAGGACTCCGTCAGGTCGACCATCTCCTGCACCGTCACCACAGGCTTTTCCTGGACGGCGGACAGAATGATCCTGTGGCGCTCTTTTTCGTGCATGGTTCCTCCCTGCCTGAGCATCTAGGCACCCAAAACGCGCAGTGTCAATCATTTCCGATCATATAATTTCATTGTGCAGTGCAATATGATTGATCTTGATCGTTTGTGATTGACAAGCCGGCCGCTTCCGTGGAAATTCGGGGCCAAATGGCCGCGCCTTTTGCGTGCCTTTCGGGAGGATTGCATATGCTCGACAAGCGCACCGGCGCGCGCCTCGCCAATCTGTGGGACGAGGCCAAGGCTCACGCGATGAGCGGGCCGGAACTTCTGGTCTACCGCTCGAACACGCTCGGTTCCGACAAGCGCGTCACCAATTATGGCGGCGGCAACACGTCGTCGAAGATCTGGCAGAGAGACCCGCTCACCGGCGAGGATGTCGAAGTGCTGTGGGTCAAGGGATCGGGCGGCGACAGCGCCTCGATCAAGCTGGACGGCTTTGCCACGCTCTACATGGACAAGCTGCGCGCGCTCAAAGGTCTCTATCGCGGCGTCGAGCACGAAGATGAAATGGTCGGCTTCCTGCCGCACTGCACCTTCAACCTCAATCCACGCGCGGCCTCTATCGACACGCCGTTGCACGCCTACGTGCCGAAGCCTTTTGTCGACCACATGCATCCCGATGCCATCATCGCCATTGCCGCCGCGAAGGATTCGAAGGCGCTGACGAAAGAAATCTTCGGCGACGCCATCGGCTGGTTGCCGTGGAAGCGTCCCGGGTTCGAGCTTGGCCTGTGGCTGGAGAAATTCTGCCTCGAACACCCCGATGCCAAGGGTGTCATCCTGGAAAGCCACGGCCTGTTCACCTGGGGCGACACCCCCAGGGAATGCTACGAGACGACGATCTCGGTGATCAACCAGGCGATCGAATGGTTCGAGCCCCGCTCCGAGGGTGTCGCTATCTTTGGCGGTGAAGTGGTCAAGGCACTCGACGCCACCGAGCGCCGTGCCATCGCGGCCAAACTGATGCCGAGGATTCGCGGCCTGATCTCGGAGAAGAGCCACAAAACAGGCCATTTCGATGATTCCGCCGCCGTGCTCGAATTCGTCAATTCCAGGGATCTGCGCCCGCTGGCGGCACTCGGCACCTCGTGCCCCGACCATTTCCTGCGCACCAAGATCCGCCCGCTGGTCATCGAATTCGATCCGGCCAAGCCCGATGTCGATGCGGTGATTGCGCGGCTTGCCGACGACATCGCAGCCTATCGCGTCGGCTACCAGGCCTACTACGACAGCTGCAAGCATCCGGACTCGCCCGCCATCCGCGATCCCAATGCCGTCGTCTACCTGATGCCCGGCGTCGGCATGTTCACCTTCGCCGGCGACAAGGCGACGGCGCGCATTTCGGGAGAATTCTATGTCAACGCCATCAACGTCATGCGCGGCGCCTCGACCGTCTCGTCCTATGTCGGCCTGCCTGCACAGGAAGCCTTCGACATCGAATACTGGCTGCTCGAGGACCTGAAGCTGCAGCGTATGCCGAAGGCGAAGTCGCTTGCCGGCCAGATCGCGCTGGTCACGGGTGGCGCCGGCGGCATCGGCCGCGCCACGGCCAACCGGCTGCTGCGCGAAGGCGCCTGCGTGGTGCTGGCCGACATCGACGAGACAGCGCTGGCCAGCGCCAATGACGAACTGGCCAAGGTCTATGGCAAGGATTTCGTCCGCCCGGTGCTGATCAACGTCACCTCGGAGGACCAGGTCATTTCGGGCTTTGCCGAGACCGCGGTCGAGTTCGGCGGCATCGACATTCTGGTGTCGAATGCAGGGCTGGCCTCCTCGGCGCCGATCGAGGAGACGACGCTGGCGCTGTGGAACAAGAACATGGACATCCTGTCGACCGGCTATTTCCTGGTCTCGCGGGAAGCGTTCCGGCTGTTCCGCGCGCAGAAGATTGGTGGCAACGTCGTCTTCGTCGCCTCCAAGAACGGCCTTGCCGCATCGCCCAACGCTGCCGCCTATTGCACTGCCAAGGCCGCCGAGATCCACCTCGCCCGCTGTCTGGCGCTGGAGGGTGCGGAGGCGCAGATCAGGGTCAATGTCGTCAACCCGGACGCGGTGCTGCGCGGCTCGAAGATCTGGACCGGCGAGTGGAAGGAACAGCGCGCCGCCGCCTACAAGATGTCGACCGACGATCTGGAGGAGCACTATCGCTCGCGTTCGATGCTGAAGCGCTCGGTCTTCCCGGAAGACATCGCAGAGGCGATCTATTTCCTGGCGTCCGACATGTCGGCCAAGTCGACCGGCAACATCATCAATGTCGACGCGGGCAACGCCCAGAGC
>NZ_RZTF01000012.1:28870-49566 GCF_004023175.1 Mesorhizobium sp. M7A.F.Ca.MR.362.00.0.0 | reverse complement strand
CTCCCCGTCCCTATACGGGGAGAGGATGCCGGCAGGCAGGTGAGGGGCAGCGCCGGCGCCCGGCTGGAGTGCCATATCAAATCACTCCCCCGCAGCCGGCTGCGACATCGGCGCGTTGAGCACGCCGGGCAACGGCGAGTTGTCGCCGTCCTTCGCCGCCTTCAGCGCCAGGTGCACCAGCACGCCGAGATAGGCGATCAGCAACAGCACATAGAGAACGAGGTATATGGCGAGCGTCAGCGCGACATGGCTGCCGGCCACCGGGCCGACCGCGTCGGCGGTTTTCAGCACGCCCGTCACCAGCCAGGGCTGGCGGCCGATTTCGGTGGTGTACCAGCCGGCCAGCGTCGCCAGCCAGCCCGACAGCGCCATCGGCACCATCAGCATGGCCAGCGGCTTCGGCAGGCTGTGCCGGCGCTTGAGGAAGAAGGCCGCCGACCATGAGACGAGCAGCATCAATATGCCCGTG
This sequence comes from Mesorhizobium sp. M7A.F.Ca.MR.362.00.0.0, assembly GCF_004023175.1. NCBI lineage: Bacteria > Pseudomonadati > Pseudomonadota > Alphaproteobacteria > Hyphomicrobiales > Phyllobacteriaceae > Mesorhizobium > Mesorhizobium sp. M7A.F.Ca.MR.362.00.0.0. Next base: position 49,097 of record NZ_RZTF01000012.1, on the reverse strand, counting down.
CCGACCATGATGCGGAAACCCCAGAACACCGGAAAGACCGGCGGATGATTGCCGGGATAGTCGTTCAGTCCCGGCACCACGCCGCTGGTCGAGTGCCGCAGCACCAGGCTGGCCCCATCGGGAATGGCGATCTCGAATTTGTTTTCCTTCGCCGCCTCGTCGGGCAGCGCGAAGAGCACCAGCGGCACGTTGGGGCCGGTGTTCCAGTTGGCCTCCATGGCGGCGATCTTCTGCGGCTGATGCTCCAGCGTGTTCAGCCCATGCTGGTCGCCGGCGAAGATCTGGATCGGGATCAGGATCGCCGCGGTGAAGACGCCGGTGCGCAGCGCCTTCCACATCGATTCCGAGCGGTCGCCGGTGAGATAGCGCAGCGCCGACAGGCCAGCGATCAGGAACGACACCGTCAGCCCGGACGCCAGCAGCATATGGGTCAGCCTGTAGGGCATCGACGGGTTGAAGATGATTGCCCACCAGTCGACCGCATGCGCCACGCCGTCGCGCATCTCGAATCCGGCCGGCGTCTGCATCCAGGAATTGAGCGCGATGATCCAGAACGCCGAGACGGTGGTGCCGCCGGCGACCAGCACCGTCGCCAGCGTGTGGATGCGGTTGGAGACGCGGCGGAAGCCGAACAGCATGATGCCGAGGAAGGCCGCTTCGAGGAAGAAGGCGGTGAGGATTTCGTAGGCCAGCAGCGGCCCGGCGATGTTGCCGACCTTTTCCATGTAGCCCGGCCAGTTGGTGCCGAACTGGAAGCTCATGGTCACGCCCGAAACCACGCCCATGGCAAAGGACAGCGCGAACACCTTCACCCAGGTGAAATAGGCGCGCATCCAGGCGGAATCATTGGTCGCGTTGTAACGCAGCTTGAAGAACAGCAGCACCCAACCCAGCGCAATGGTGATCGTCGGAAATAGAATATGGAATGAAATATTCGCGCCGAACTGGATACGCGAAAGTATGAGCGGGTCCATGATGGGCTCCGGCTGCTGCAAATACTCGCGAAGGATAGGCCCGAAGCGAGTTCAGGTCAAAGCGGCGTCCTGCCGCGAGGCTGAACGCCACAGGACAATTTTGCCGGTTGCGTGCCGTGCAACTCCGGGCCTGTGCGCCGCACCTGCAACGGCCGGCCGGCACGATTGTCGAGAACTGTCAGCAGGGCATTGACTTGCGGTTGCAAGCACCGACATTCGGCCTATATCAGGGGACCTCTTTCGAGCAGCCGTTTTCATCCATGCCTTCCATCCTGTCCATTTCCGGGGTCTCCAAGACCTACGCCACCGGTTTCACCGCGCTCAAGGAAGTCAATCTCGACATTCAGCGCGGCGAGATCTTCGCGCTGCTTGGACCCAATGGCGCCGGCAAGACGACGCTGATCTCGATCGTCTGCGGCATCGTCAACCGTTCGTCGGGCACCGTCACCGTCGACGGCCACGACATCAACAAGGATTATCGCGCCGCGCGCGGTCTGATCGGGCTGGTGCCGCAGGAACTGACCATCGACGCCTTCGAGAGCGTCTGGGCGACGGTCAATTACAGCCGTGGCCTGTTCGGCAAGCCGGCCAACCCCGGCTTTGTCGAGAAGGTGCTGCGCGACCTGTCGCTGTGGGACAAGAAGGACGCCAAGGCGATCACCCTGTCGGGCGGCATGAAGCGCCGGCTGATGATCGCCAAGGCGCTGTCGCATGAGCCGCGCATCCTGTTCCTCGACGAGCCGACCGCCGGCGTCGACGTCGAGCTGCGCCAGGACATGTGGGCGATGGTGCGCCGGCTGCGCGAGGACGGCGTCACGATCATCCTCACCACGCATTATATCGAGGAAGCCGAGGCGATGGCCGACCGGGTCGGCGTCATCAACCGCGGCGAGATCATCCTGGTCGAGAACAAGGCCGAACTGATGCGCAAGCTCGGCCGCAAGCGGCTGGTGCTGGAACTGCGCAATCCGCTGACGGCCATTCCCGAGGCGCTCTCGCGCTATGCGCTGGAGTTGTCGCCCGATGGCGGGCAGCTGACCTACACCTATGACAATCAGGCCGAGCGGCCCGGCGTCGCCTCGTTGATGCGCGATCTCGAGGCCGGCGGCATCCAGTTCCGCGATATCGACACGCAAAACTCTTCGCTCGAGGAGATCTTCGTCAATCTGGTGAGGAGGGAGCCATGAACCTTCGCGCCGTATGGGCGATCTACCGCATGGAAATGGCGCGTGCTTTCCGCACCGTGCTGCAGAGCATCGTCTCGCCGGTCATCTCGACGTCGCTGTATTTCGTCGTCTTCGGCTCGGCCATCGGCTCGCGCATCACCGAGATCGACGGCATCAGCTACGGCGCCTTCATCGTGCCGGGTCTGATCATGCTGTCGCTGTTGACGCAGTCGATCTCCAACGCCTCCTTTGCCATCTATTTCCCGAAATTCGTCGGCTCGATCTACGAGCTTCTGTCGGCACCGGTCTCCTATCTGGAGATCGTCATCGCCTATGTCGGCGGCGCCGCGACCAAGTCGATCCTTCTCGGTCTGATCATCCTGGCCACCGCCTCGCTGTTCGTGCCGCTGACCATCCTGCATCCGTTCTGGATGCTCGCCTTCCTGGTGCTGACGGCGGTGACCTTCAGCCTGTTCGGCTTCATCATCGGCATCTGGGCGAAGAGTTTCGAGCAGCTGCAGCTGGTGCCGCTGTTGATCATCACGCCGCTGACCTTCCTCGGCGGCAGCTTCTATTCGATCAACATGCTGCCCGAGATCTGGCGCACGGTGACGCTGTTCAATCCGGTCGTCTATCTGATCAGCGGCTTCCGCTGGAGCTTCTACGGCAAATCCGATGTCTCGGTCGGTATCAGCCTCGGCATGACGATCGTCTTTCTGCTGATCTGCATAGCGATCGTCGCTTGGATATTCAGGACCGGCTACCGGCTCAGGAACTGAGCGGCGAAAGCGCCGTGTGACGCTGTCAGGTCTGTCGAGATTCAAGTCAGGCCGGCCTCACCTGAATATCGCCAGACCTAGATCGCCTTGATCAGCCGCAGCAGCCCCAGCATCTCGACATACGTTCCCTGGCGGAAGGCGATGTAGACCGGCTCCTCGACGCCGTGGAAGCGGCGCTTGAACGCCGCCTGGCCCTGCAGGTTGAACCTGCGGCGGTTGACCCAGGGCGAAGAATAGGCGCGCTGGAAGGCATTGCGCCAGAAATCGCTTTCGGCAAATCCGCTCGGGCCCACATCGACGAGCGGCGACAGGCCGAGCGTGACCACCGAGATGCCCTCTTCGCGAAAACGGTCGACGGCGAACTTGGTCAGGCCGATCTCGGCATGCGGTGAGGCGTCGAGATGCTTGCGCTTGAAGGCGGTGGTGTAGCCGATGACCTTGCCGTCGGCAAACAACGGGTCGAAGTCGAGCAGAGCGACCAGTTCGCCATCGGGACCGTGCAGGACGAAACGGCGCATGTCGGTGCCGAGATGGTCGGCGAAATGGCGGTTGAGAAAACCCATCTCCCAGCGCTTGACGATGCGGTCGCCGCGCCAGTTTTCCGAAAGCCGGGCGATCTCGTCGAGGTAGATCGTGCGCTTGTCCTCTTCGAACGAAAAGCCTTTCTTCAGCAGCCAGCGTTCGGAGTAGCGCACGGTCTCGTTGCGCTTCCCGGAAAAATCATGCTCGGGCAGGGCGAGGCGGGTGTCGATGCCGAGGCGATTGACCTTGTATCCAAGCCCGGCCAGCACGCGTGCGGTGTCCTCGCCGACCTGCACGAACCATGGGCTGCCGGCGGTCTCGACGAAGCGCTTGATGTAATCGGCCCGACGCGCCGGAGCCGCCACCGGGTCGCCGAGCGCGAAATGGTGCTTCATCTTGGTACCGAAGGCGATGTAGCCGTCGGCGTCGCCGAAATAGGAAAGCTTGCCTTGCACGGCGGTGGAATAGGCGAGCGAGAAGTCGCCATAGCGGCGCACCAGTGCCAGGCGTTCGACATGGGTCAGCGCCTGCCGCTCGACCTCGGGCGCGGCAGCCTCAAGGATCTTGTCGAAATAGAACCGCAAGGAGGGCATGGTCGAGATTCCGCGTGCCGCCTACAGCGCCGGCCGTCCAGGACGCGCCAAGGTGCTGTAACACTTTGATTCTGCGCATAACTCGAAAATCGGACTCGATTTCGGGCATGCGCGTGGGGGATAACCGAGACCCGCCAGCCACCCAAGGCCTCGAATCAATCACATTGCCGCGACCTGATTACCGTTGATATCGCGCATATGCCATATAGAGCGCAACCGCGGCCCGGCGTGTGGCGCTAAATCGCATCGCTCGAAATTCGGCCGCGGTTTGCTGCAGGGGATCCTGCGCGCGATCAAACGGTTACAGCGTCCTGCGAGCCTTGCGGCGGGACGTCCAATGGGATTCGAGTGAATGACTGATACGACGATCAGATCGGTTGCGGATCTGCCGGCCACGGTCGAGCCGGCAATCGTTGTCGGCGCCGGTGCTGCCGGGCTGGCCGCCGCGCATGCCTTGATGAACGCCGGCGTGCCGACGGCGATCCTGGAAAAGGAAAGCCGGCTGGCCGAGCCCTGGCACCGGCGCCACCAGCAATTGCATCTCAACACCCATCGCGATCTTTCTTCGCTGCCTGGTCTCGCCTTTCCCCCTGGCACGCCCGCCTTTCCGCAAAGAATGGTCGTCATCCGCCACATGAACGATTTCCAGAAGGAGAACCGGCTGCCCGTGCAGTTTGGCGTCGCGGTCGAAGAGATCACCTTCAAGGGCGATCACTGGGCATTGCGCACCAGCGCCGGACCGCGCTTCGCCCGCAATGTCGTCATCGCTACCGGCCGCGACAGGCAGCCGTTCACGCCCGAATGGAAAGGCATGAGGGATTTCGTCGGGCGCATCATCCATTCGGCGGATTTTGGTGACGCGCAAGCCTATGCGGGCCAAAAAGTGCTGGTCGTCGGCGCCGGCAATTCGGGCTTCGATGCGCTCAATCATCTGGCCGGCATAGACACGGCCGCCATCTGGCTGTCGGCCCGCAACGGTCCCGCCCTGCTGCCCAAGCGCATCTGCAAGATCGCCGTGCACCGGCTTTCGCCGATCATGGCGCGCTTGCCGTTGCGGCTCGCCGATGCGGTGATGGCGGCAACGCAGCGGCTGGTTTTCGGCGACCTGACCAAATTCGGTCTGCCGCCCGCGCCTGCGGGCGGCGCCAGCCGCCTGAGCTCGGATTACACCGCGATCGCCGCCGACGACGGCGCCGTCGGCGCCATCAAGGCCGGCAAGATCACCGTCGTGCCGGGCATACGGGAATTCACCCGCGATGGCGTGATCCTGGCCAATGGCAGCCTGATCCATCCCGACATCGTCATTGCCGCGACAGGCTACCGCACGGGGCTGGAGCCCATGGTCGGCAAGCTCGGCGTGCTCGACGCCAAGGGCGTTCCGCTCTTCAACGGTGGCGAAGCCGATCCAAAATTGCCCGGTCTGTGGTTCACTGGCATGCGGCCAAGCATTCGCGGCTGCTTCGCCAATGCCGGCATCCTGGCCAAGGCGATCGCCAAACGAATTGCAAGGTCGGCCTCGCACCAATCCAGCGCATCACGCTGATTTCGGTTCCAGCCGCCGGAAACCGACGGCTTCCATCAGCATGTCCTCTTCCACCATGCCGGCATTGTGCAAGGCGAGCAGGTTAAGCGCGATTTCCCGCGCGTCGGCGGAATCGGGATGTGCCTCGCGCCGCCGGCAGGCCTCGTCGAACACGCGCTGCAGCTTGGCGATATCGGCTGGCTTGAGCAAGCCACGGTCATAGACGGACTTCGACATGGCGATCTCCTGATAAAGACCTAGAGCGCCATGTTTAAATTGCCAATCTTTCCCGAGGCTTGACGGATTTCACGCCCTTGAGATTGCAAACGAGTACCTGATATCAGACCGCGATCTTGCCGCCGCCCTGTTTGGTGATGGCGACGACCGACGGCCGCACCGGCATGTCGGGCTTGAAGTCGGGCCAGCGCGTCGACAGGTCCTCATAGTAGGACGGGCGCCCGAACGCTTCCCAGTCCTCTCCGCCGTCGCCCGGATGCTGGACGGCGACGAAGGCGGTCTGGTCGTCGGGCGCAAACAGCGGACCGCACATTTCGGCGCCGATCGGCACGCGGAAGAACAGTTTCGAGGTCGCCCGCGCGGCCCCCTCCGTGTCCACCGCCCATAAGCCATCGGTGCGGCCGGTGGCTTTCGGACCCTGGCCGTCGGTCGCGACCCAGAGACGCCCGGCCGAATCGACCGCGCAATTGTCGGGCATGCCGAACCAGCCATTGGCCGTCGTTGCCGTCGAGAAGGTGGCACCGACATCGGCAACCGAGGGATCGCCGCATTTCAGCAGCACTTCCCACTTGCCCTTGGCGGCCGTGAAATCACCGCCGTCCTCGGCGATCTCGATGATGTGGCCGAAGGCGTTTTCGGCGCGCGGGTTGGCGGCGTCGACCTGGTCGGCCTTGCGCTTCGAATTGTTGGTCAGCATGACATAGACCTTGCCGTTGACGCCATTGGGCTGAATGTCTTCCGGGCGGTCCATCTTGGTGGCGCCGAGCAGGTCGGCGGCGCGGCGCGTCTCGATCAGCACGTCGGCCTGGCCAGTGAAACCGTTTTCAGCCGTCAGCGGCCCCTGGCCGAACACGATCGGCAGCCATTCGACCGTGCCGTCTTCGGCGAACCTGGCGACATGCAGCGTGCCATCGTCGAGCAGGTCCTTGTTGGCGGCACGGTCGTTCGGATTGAACGCGGCCCTGGTCACGAACTTGTAGACATAGTCGAAGCGCTCGTCGTCACCGAGATAGAAGACGACGCGGCCGTCCTTGGCGACGATCGATTCGGCGCCCTCATGCTTGAAGCGGCCCATGGCGGTGCGCTTCCTCGGCGTCGAGCTCGGGTCGTTGACATCGACCTCGACGATCCAGCCGAAGCGGTTGGCTTCGTTGGGTTCCTTGGCGAGGTCGAAACGCTCGTAATGCGCCGCCCATTCATAGGCGCCTTCGGGAATGCCGAGACGCTTGTAGTTCGCGGCTTCCTTGTGGTCTTCCGGCAGCTCGCCGGAAAAATAGCCATGGATGTTCTCCTCGGCCATCACATAGGTGCCCCAGGGCGTGACGCCGCCGGCGCAATTGTTGACGGTGCCGAAAACCTTGGTGCCGGACGGATCGGCTTTGGTCTTGACGCGGTCATGGCCGGCGACGGGGCCGGACAGCGCCATTTCGGTGTTGGCGGTGATGCGGCGATTGAGCTTGCCGTCGCGCACCACCTGCCATTTGCCACCGTCCTTGCGGATCTCGACGATGGTGCCGCCATGGGCGGCCATCTCGACATCGACCTGCTCCTTCGAGAGGGGCGCGACTTCGGCCGACTTCTTGCCGTCCTTTTCGACGATCTTCACGATGCCCGGGAACATCAGATGCGGATTGGTGTATTCGTGATTGACCACCAGCAGGCCATGTTCGGCCGAGCCGTCGATCGGGATGTAGCCGACATAGTCATTGTTGTAGCCGAACTGTTTCGCCTGGGCCTCGGCCGACTGTTTCGTCGGGTCGAAGTCGGGCGAATCGGCAAAAAGCGGATCGCCCCAGCGCAGCAGGACATCGGCATCGTAACCCGGCGCGACATGGTGCTTGTCGTCGATGCCGGCCTCGAGTTCGTCGAACGCGAAGGCGGAGCCTTCCGCTGCCCGGGCCTCGTCGGCGCTGATCAGCGCCAGCGGGCTTACGGTGGCGGCGATGGCCGAGACGGCCAGCGAGCCCTTGAGGAAGCCGCGGCGCGAGAACCGCGCGGCGATGATCTCGCCCATGGTGCGGTTGTCGGAGGCGTTGATGGCCGGGCCGTCGTTTTCCTCGAGCAGGCTGGTGCGGAATCGGGTGTCGGGGGAGCGAAGGTCAGTCATGGTGGCTTGCCTCTGGCTGTTGGGTGGCTGGAGCGTGGGGTACCTGTTTGACCCCCCTTATAATCGCCGGGTCACATTTTCGTGACATCGGGAGACCTTTCAGACGCGACAGGCAGTACGCGCAGCGCTGGCTCAGCCTTCCCGAAGGTTGTGAACTGCTCCGGAATCGTCTTTTCGAGATGAAGGAGACCTTCGGCGGCATGTTTCGCCGCGCATCCTGCAACGGCGCATGACGTCAGTCTTGCAAACGGATCAACGGACAAAGCCGGCTCGACAAAGTCACCTCCGCCGCCCCCGGCGGAGGTGACTTGATGTTCGGCGTCTGCCGTCGTCAGGCGTAGGGAAAGCGAGTCTCCCATTTAGCGATGGCGGTCGCGGCGCCGTTCATGCGAAGCTAATGTAGCATACGCTTGGGACTTTAGTCCAATCTTGCGCTTGCAATGGTCCTAGTTGACAACCGCAACGGTCGGAGGTCGCTTCCGGGCGCCGCGTCTTTCGGCAATGTTGTTGCACTGCAACGTTGGGGTGGAGCGCGCCGGGCTCAGTCGTCGGAGATCAAAATGCACAGATCGGTCACGACCCGTTGTTGCCGGCTGGCGCTCAAATCGGCAGCGGCGCTGGCGTTGACGATTGCTCCCTACCAAATTGTCCTGGACGGCTCCGTTCCCGGCATCCACACCGCCGGCGCATACGCCAAGGGTGGCGGTAACAGCGGTGGTGGCGGCGGCAATTCCGGCGGCGGCAATGGAGGGAACAGCGGCGGGAATAGCGGGAATGGCAACAGCGGCAATAACGGCAACAGCGGCAAATCGGGATCCAATCAGGGTAAGAGCGGAAGCCATGTCAATGCAAAGACCGGTGACAAGGTCGACGTGACCGGCAACAAGATCACGGTCCGGCATCCCGACGGCATAACGGAAAAGCTCGAGAACGGACGTTTCAGCATGAAGGACGCGCTCGGTCGCACGATCATCGACCGCCAGGCCACGCCGGCCGATGCCGATCGTCTCAAGGCCTTGTGAAGCTGGCCAACAGGCAACGGTCAGCTTTGCACGTCACCTCCGCCGCCCCCCGGCGGAGGTGACATCGTTTTGGCGGTGCCACGCCGGTCTCGAGGCGCGACGCGCTTTGCGCGGTCCGCACCTTGCGGAGGCACGCAACCGTTCAATTATTGTTTTGCGCAATCCGGATGATTTCAGGTCGAAGCGGCCTGAAAACCGAATCCGCCTCTAAATCAAAGAGATAGAGCATGATGTCTTCCGAAAACCGCTTCACACCTTTCGGCATCATGCTCTAGTTGCTCTAGGAAGGCCTGTCGCGGTCGCGCAACTCACGCATCATCAAGGCCGCTTCGGTTCGGTTTCGCACATTGAGCTTCGACAGCACCCCGGTCATGTGATGCTTGACGGTCTTCTCCTGCAGCTCAAGCCGCAAGGCGACTTCCTTGTTGCTCAGCCCCTCCGCCACCAGCCGCAGGATTTCCGTCTGCCGATCGGTGAGCTGCCGCAGCCGTTCCGCAATGCCGTCGGTCGGCTGCTGGGACTGGAGATCCGAAAGCAGCCGGGCCGACAGTGTCGGCGACAGATAGCTTTCGCCGGCTGCAACATTGCGCAGGATGTCGGCGAGCCCGCGCGACCCGACGCCTTTGAGGACATAGCCATTCACCCCTGCGTTCAGCGCCTTTGTCACATCGGCGTTGGCCTCCGAAACGGTCAGCATGACGATCTTCTGGGCCGGATGGCTGGCGAGGATGCTTGCGACGGCGGTCAGCCCGCCGCCCGGCATGGAGATATCGAGCAGCAAGATGTCGGGCCGCACCGTCGTGGCGAGGCGTTCGGCATCCTGCGCCGTGGCGCCCTCGCCAACCATCTCGAATCCTCCGATCTCCGACAGGCTGCGCGTCACACCTTCGCGAAAGAGGGGGTGATCGTCGACAATGGCGATGCGAATGGTCCCAGTCATGCTTGCTCCTCGACCGATAGACGGATCACCAAACGCGTACCTTGCGGCCCGGTCAAGGTTTCGAACTGTCCGCCAATGCTTTCGACCCGCTCCCTGAGGCCGGCGAGGCCGAGACCCTCGACCCGTGCCGCCGGATCGAAGCCGGGCCCGCCGTCCGACACTTCGACAAAAAGCCGGCCACCTTTCATCCCCGCACTCACCGCCTGATCCTTGCCCAACCCATGGCGATAGGCGTTGTTCAGCCCTTCCTGGACGAAACGATAGATGCTGATCTTCTCGGAGGCGCCGGGCTCTGGCAACTGTCCGGTCAGCGTCAGCGTCACCGACGTTCCCGTCCTCTGCTCGTGTTCCTTGACCGCCAGCCGCAGAATGTCGGTTGCGGCAGCCGTCTCGATCTGCGGCAAAACAAGGCCGGTGCAGATGCCGCGTATTTCGCGCATCGCGTCCTCCAGTGTCTTGCGGATCATTGCGACCTCGGTCGAACGGCTTACGCTCGAATGGCCGTCGCTGGAAAATATCGGGCTGTCCATGCGCAGCGCCGCCAGTGCCACGAGTTGGGCCGGGCCGTCATGGAGGTCGGCGCCGATCCGGCGCAGATATCTTTCGTTGAGCGCGGTGGCGCGGCGGGACGCCCGTTGCACGCGCAGTCGCAAAGCACTGTTTTGCGCCACCAGACCCTGCAGCTCCGAGACCTGGCGGCGCAGTGCCCCACGCTGATCGTCGATGGTGCGGCTGCCGCGCAGGACGATGCCCGACAGGAGCAGGAATGCCGCGAGCGTCGCGCCGGCCACGATCAGCCAGCTCGACCACAGGGCGGACGCCAGGGTGGCCTGGAAATCGTCGGCGATCTCATAAAACTCGGTGACCGCCACCACCTCGCCCGACCAGGGCTCGCGCACGGGATTGTATATCTCCAGCAATGGCAAGCCGGTAGCCTTCTCCTCGCGTTCATCATCATCGAATGTATTGAATTCAGCGACGACATTGCCTTCGAAGGCGGAACGCAGATTGTCGCTCGGACCGAAGCGGCGGCCGATCAGGGACGCCTCCTTAGCGTAGAGAACCGTGCCGTCGCGGCGCCAGAGCACGAACGATTGGAGGCGCTTGCCGAGCGCGCCCTGGCCAAGCGTCTCGTCCAGCGCCTGCTTGACGGACTCGCTGAGCTCCTGGTCCTTGCGCAAGTCGGGAAGCAGCGGCGCAATCACGCTGTCGACATAGAGCGCCGTCGTGGCGGCCGAATTGCGGATGACGCCGTCCCGGATCTGCGCCGTCACCCAGGTGCCCACCACCAACATGACGGCCAGCAGGCCAAAGCCGCCGGCAACGACGAATTGCAGGGCAAGGGAAAGCTCGCTCCAGCGCCGCATCAGGTTTTGAAAACTGCGAATCATGAGCCCCTGACCGCCCTTCGAACCGACAGATTGGGCGATGTTAGTACTTTGAGCTTCCGGCTTGCCATTGCCAAGGGCTTCGTTTGGTCGAGGTCGCTTGACGTCCCGGCGCGCTTGGGAAACAACGTCCGCGACGCACGCGGCGGGAGCCGCTCCGAGAGGGGACGAAACGTTGAGTTTTTCGGGATTGCTGCAGCTCGGCTTTTCGACGGTCATTTTCCTGCTGGCGGCGACAGCCGCCAAGCAATGGGGCCTTGCGCCGAGCCTTGGCAAGATAGCGCTGACGCTGGCGCTCTATTCGCTGGGCAATCTGATCATGCTGCGGCTGATCCGCGAATTCGGCATGTCGGTGTCGTTCAGCCTTTCCGCCGTCATCCAGCTGGTCTCCGTGAACGTCGTGGCGCTGGTCTTCTTCGGCGAGCGCGTCAATGCGCTGCAGGCGACCGGCATCATGCTGGCGATCGCAGCGGTGGCACTGATCACGCTGGGACCCTATCTGCAAGGCCGGCTGTAACGGGCGAATTGCCGATGAAGAACGCCGCGAACGCTTTGCTCAACCGGGTCGAATTCCCGGTGCTGCTGGCCGGCCTGGTCATCGCCGCCGGCCTGTGGGGATTCGAGGAGCTGATGGAGATTGCGCGCGCCACCACGCCGCACGCCTTCGACACCGAGATCCTGCTCGCCTTCCGCCAGGCGGGGCGCCCTGACAGCCCGATCGGCCCGCTGTGGCTGCAAGGGGCGATGCGCGACATCACAAGTCTTGGCAGCGGCAGCGTGTTGGTGCTGATCGTGACGGCGGTAATCGTCTATCTCCTGCTTATCCGCAGGCCGGCGACCGCCCTTTTCATCTTCGTGGCGGTGGCCGGCGGTCAGGTGCTGTCGAGCCTGCTGAAAGCCGGCATCGACCGGCCACGCCCCGAACTCGTCTCGCATCTCGTCAACGAAACGACGCTGTCTTTTCCGAGCGGCCACGCCATGCTGTCGGCCGTGACCTATCTGACGCTCGGCGCGCTGGCGGCACGCTTCCTGCCCGGTCGAACGACGAAGATCTATGTGCTGTCGCTGGCGGTGCTGACGACGCTGCTGGTCGGCATCAGCCGCATCTATCTTGGCGTCCACTGGCCATCGGATGTGCTTGCCGGCTGGTGCGCCGGCTTCGTCTGGGCGATGCTGTGCTGGCTCGCTGCCCGGGCGTGGCAGCGATGGCGCGGGCAGCGCCTGAACGGCGACAGCGAGACTGGAGACTAGATCAGCCGGTCGATCAGCCCGTGCCCGCAGCCCACCGACAGCAAGGCCGCCCAGGTCATGAAGGTCTTGAAGAATTCAACCGCGTTACCCCCTGCCTAGATGGACACCCTAGGCACAATCCCGGGAAGTATCTGAATGATCGGTCAGCCGCCCCTTTACGCCTCAGACGTTCATCTTAATGCTTGAAACATCACAATGATGGTATTATACCTTATTCCTGCAGACTCAGACGGGGATTCCGGCCGATGATCACTGCCGCGCAGATGCGAGCCGCAAGGGCGCTGGCCGGCATCGATCAGAAGACGCTCGCCGAGCGCGCCGGCGTTTCGCTTCCAACCATCCAGCGCATGGAGGCGAGCGATGGCGTGGTCAGGGGCGTGGTCGACACGCTGATGAAGGTCATCCAGGCTCTCGACGAGGCCGGGGTGGAGCTGATCGGCGAGAACCAGACCAGCGAGCGCGGCGGCCGGGGCGTGCGCCTCAAGGCTGCCGTGCCGCGGGATCCCAAGGCTGAGCCGGCATAAAGTCGCGACGGCGACCGCCGACAGCCCTGCCGACGATCCCGCCGCCTTTCAGGGTGCGAAAGGCAGTCCATGGATCAGACGCAGCGGGCTGTGCATCAACCGGCCCACAGGTCAGCCCATAGGCCGGTAAAACCGACATTTTCCGAATTGTTCACGCCGAAGCTGGTGACGGTCTGGCGCGAGGGCTACACGTTCGCCGGCTTCAAGGCGGACGCCATTGCCGGGCTGACGGTCGCCATCGTCGCGCTGCCCTTGTCGATGGCGATTGCGATCGCCTCGGGCGTGGCTCCCGAGCGCGGCCTTTACACCTCGATCGTCGGCGGCTTCATCATTTCGGCGCTCGGCGGCAGCCGCTTCCAGATCGGTGGTCCGGCCGGCGCCTTCATCGTGCTGGTGGCCGCGACGGTTGCCCGGGTCGGCATCGATGGACTGCTGTTGGCAACGATGATGGCAGGGGTCTTCCTGCTCGCCATCGGCTATCTTCGTCTCGGCACCTACATCAAGTTCATTCCCTATCCGGTGACGGTCGGCTTCACCGCCGGCATCGCCGTCATCATCTTTTCAGGACAGATCGTCGAACTGTTCGGGCTGAAGCTTGCCGGCAGGGAGCCGGGACCGCTGGTGCCGAAGTTGATCGCGGTCGGTGAGGCGGCCGGCACCATCAATCTTGCGGCGACCTTCGTGGCGGTGTTGACCATCTTCACCATCGCCGGCCTGAAGCGCTGGCGGCCGACATGGCCTGCCATGCTCATCGCCATCGGGCTGGCATCGCTGGTCGTGGCGCTTCTCTCGCTGCCGGCGGAGACGATCGGCACTCGCTTTGGCGGCATCCCGCGTAGCCTGCAAATGCCTGCCTTGCCGCCGGTCAGCCTGGGCAGGATGATTGACGTGCTGCCGGATGCCATTGCCTTTGCCCTGCTCGGCGCGATCGAATCGCTGCTGTCGGCGGTGGTCGCCGACGGGATGACGGGCCGGCGGCATCGTTCCAACTGCGAACTGGTGGCGCAAGGCTTCGCCAACATCGCGTCCGCCCTGTTCGGCGGCATCTGCGCCACCGGCACCATCGCCCGCACCGCGACCAATGTGCGGGCCGGCGCCCACGGACCGGTTTCCGGCATTGTCCACTCAGCCATCCTGCTCGCTTTGATGCTGGTGGCGGCGCCGCTCGCCAGCTACATCCCGCTCGCCGCCCTGGCTGGCGTGCTGGCGGTCGTGTGCTGGAACATGTTCGAGAAGCAGGCCTTCGCCACCTTGCTGCGTGCCTCGCGCGGCGATGCGCTGGTGCTGATGGCGACCTTTCTGCTCGTCATCTTCCGCGATCTCACCGAAGGCATCGTCGTCGGCTTTGTGCTGGGCTCGATCCTGTTCATCGACCGCATGGCCAAGTCGATTGCGGTCGAGGCCGATCAGCCGCTGGTGCAGGAGGATGTCGCCGACAGCGCCAACGCCTACGATGCCAGCGAGGCGACCGACGCCGACACCGTGGTCTACCGCATCTCCGGCGCCTTCTTCTTCGGCGCCGCTTCGACCGTCGGCACCGTGCTCGACCGCATCGCCGACCAGCGCAAAAACTTCATCCTCGACTGCTCGGCCGTACCGTTCTTCGATTCGACGGCGGCCAACGTCATCGAGGGCGCCGCCCACAAGGCCAGGCGCGCCGGCGTCCGCTTCATCATATCAGGCGCCGCGCCGCAGATCCGGCGCATGCTGATCAACCACGGCGTGAAGCGTCCGCTGGTGACCTATGCAGCGTCGATCGAGGAGGCGCGGGCGCAGCTGAAAGGCAAGATCGAGGTGCGGTAGGGGCCGGGATTTGCCGGCCGGCGGTCGCTTGAACGTCAACTTTTTGATCTCAAGCAAGCGGGGAGCACGCTTTAGGCGAGCGGGCTCACTTTAGTCCCAGATGCAAGGAAAGTCGCTTCGCGGCGGCGTCGAATGCCACCAATCTTCGTGACCTGAACAGGGAAGCCTCCGCCTATCCTGCTTCAGCTTTCACCGTGGTCCTTTGTCCGGACATTTTACTCTTTGCAGCCGCGTTTCAAAAATGAAACCGCAATCATGGTAGAGTTCGCGCACTGATTTGCCAGTAGAAGGCGGGTTTGCCAAATGCGTGACACGTCCCCGCGAAATCGAAGTGATCCTATGCCGACCGCGCCAACACTTGAACTTCGCCGCTATTCACGGCTGAGAAATTTGCGAGAGCGCGCAGAACGCCAAGGTGCTGCATTGCAGTTCTGGGCGCGTACGGCATCGCTCGCCGTGATCTCCTGCTTCTTTTCATTAATCAGCCGCTGGGATGCCTCTCTGCTCTTCGTGCTGGCGGGCCTCATGTTGTTCCAACTCGTCGGCCTGATCCAGTTTCGCTTTGCGCGCCGTCGCAACGCGCCATGGTGGATCGGTTATCTCGTAGGCACGCTGGACATCGTTCTGTTGACCGTTCTGCTGGTAACGCCCAACCCGTTTTCCCTGGAGGTCGCGCCGGCCGCGATGCAACTGCGCGAAGGCAGCTTCAAATTCCTGTTGATTTTCGTGTGCCTTGGCGCGCTGACCCTTTCGACCCGATTGGCGCTCTATCTCGGGGCGCTCGCAGCCTTGACGTGGACGATCGGGGTGGGATGGGTGATTCTTCATGCGGGAACCGTCCTTCCGGCGACGAACCTCTATTCGCTGCCGACGACAGAGCGACTGAACCTCTATCTCAATCCCAATTTCGTCGACACATTCGCGCAGGCGACCAACGTGTTGGTTGTGCTGATTATCGGCGCGATCATGGCGTTGGTCGTCTCTCGTTCTCGACATCTGTCGGAAGACTATGTCAAGGCAGAGCGCGCCCGCGCCAATCTCGCCCGGCATTTTTCGCCAAATGTCGTCGACCAGCTCGCCGCGGATGACGAGCCCTTCGGTCCGGTCCGCCGGCAGGATATCGCGGTACTGTTCGCCGACATCGTCGGCTTCACACACTATTCCGAGGATCATCCGGCCGAAGCAGTGTTCGAACTTCTGCGTCAGTTCCACCGTCGCATGGAGCAGGTCGTTTTCGACCACCATGGCACCGTCGACAACTATATCGGCGATTGCATCATGGCCACATTCGGGGTTCCGCAAGCCAGCCATAACGACGCAACCCGAGCCATCCAGTGCGCTGAAGCGATGATCGCCGCTCTCGAAGACTGGAATGTGCAGCGGGTGTCCAGGGGATACCCGTCGCTGGACGTTCGGATCGGTGCACAATATGGCGCAGTCGTCATCGGTGCGGTCGGCAGCGAGCGCAATCTTTCCTTCGCGGTGGTGGGCGACACCGTCAACGTCGCCAGCCGTTTGCAGGCGCTTTGCCGTGAACTTCAGGCAAACATTTGCTTTGGGTCACGACTGATAGAAGCCGCGAAGGCGGAATCGCCCACGACACAGTTGAATGCGCGCGATCATGGGCCGGTGAGCATCCGCGGTCGGGATGAACCGGTCCATGTCTGGGTCGAACACAGAGCCGAAAACCAGGGTGCTGTTGCGGTTTCGGCGTGATATAGCCGCCATGTGAAACGCCTGCATCTGCCGGAAAGTTCACGCCTGAAGGCATCATGCGCTCGCAGGCACTGAGCGAGGCGTCGATGTTCCTCTATCTGCGCGATCTCGAGGAGTGCGAAATCGTCTCAGCATGATTGCATCTGGCGGCTGAGCTTGCCGCGCACGGCCCCGGCGGTGCCGACGGCGCCATTGACCGCGCCCATCATCTTCATCTGCCCGGCGGTCTCGTTCGTGCGCGCCCGGCAATCCTGCATTTTCCTGGTCGCCTCGACTGCAGCCATGGCTTCGCCAAGACCTTCCGGCGAGTCCGTCTGGCTGCAGCTGGAAGCCAGCAGGCAGATAAGCATTGCGATCGGGCTGCCCCGCCTGACACGTGCCGTGGCTGGGAAAATGCCGCGATGTTCGGCCTCGAGGCTCCCGCTCGGAGTTGCTTTTCCCGCCACCCGTTTGCTGTTGCCCAACATCCTATCGCCCCATCGCCGGGCCGAGGATGAGGCTGCGGATTTTTGGCGTCAGCGGCCTGACGACATCGGCGAAGGGGTCGCCCTCGGCCCGCAAAGCCATCAACCCTTCGACCTCTTCGTCGATGGCCGCGATGGTCTCCGTCTTCTGTGCGTCGGTCAGCTCCCTCATGCCGGATATGGCATTCCTGAGCTTGACGAAAATGGCATCGAGTTCCGCGACCGGCATCGTCGCCAGGAACCCGCGAATGGTCTCGCCAAGCGCGACCTTCCAGCTGTCGGCGGTGAAGCCGGCTGTGCCGATCAAGCCCTTGTCCGCGGCATCGCGCTCGTACCAGTCGGCGGCGATCTCCTCGTCATAGGCGAACTGACCGAATTCGGGCTGCAAGGCCTCGATCAGGCCGACGACCGCCGACGCATCCCGCGCTGTCAGCGCCAAGGCATGCGGGCTGTCGAACATCATGCCGGCAAGTGCGAGCGCGCCGGCCAGCCGGCGCATGGCTGCGAAACGCCGCTCAGCCATAACAGTCCTCCACAACGCCGGCCCGGGCACTGCTCGTCGCCTGGGACTGCAGAACCGAGCCGCCGATCGAGGCGGCCTGGCCGGCAATGACCCCACCATTGCCGGCCAGACCGCCAAGACCCCCCGCCATCGACAGGACACCGCCGAGCAGAGCCGCATTGGTCTGCGCCTTCGCCGCCTTCTTGGCGGCCTCGGCGCAGGCGGTTTCCGTCGATGGTTCGTTCCGGGCCTTGTTGCTGCCGGCCGCGCTCGCGATCGATGCCGTGTTGCTGTCGGCCTGGCCCGTTTGGCAGCCCGCCAGGGCAATGGTCAGGGCCACGAAAATGCTTTTTTTCATGGTGCTCCTCATCATCGGGCAGCGCGCGGCGGCAGCTTGACCTCGCGGTGATCGGTCACCGTGTTGCCCAACGCGATCGACAGCAGATAGGCACGCGGATTGAAGCCCGCCGCAGCCAGTGCCGACAGCGTCTTGAACAGTTGCAAATGAAACATCGTGCCCCCTTGGATTGCCGCCAATACGGTTCCGGTTTCGGAATCGCGCCGCAAACTAGGGGCATCAAAGGGGGACAGCTTGGACAGAACGGCACTGAAAGCGGCCAAAACGGCCCGGTATTGACGTTTTGCAGGCCGCGGCGCATATGACCGCGCTCTTGGCATGGGGGTGTCGATGACTGCGACGATGGGGCCGTCAGCTTCGTTCAGGCTGGCGACGGAGATGTTTCCGGAGCAGGATCGCGTCGAGATTACGCGCGAGGTTTACGGCCGCACGGTTCTGAGGGTGGACCTCGATCCGCTTGCGCCGGCGCAGATCGACATGCGGGTGCGCGCGTTGCCGGGCCTCGGCATCGCCACCGGCAGCTCATCGGAATTCCGGGTGCATCGCACATCGTCGCTGATCGACAACGACGACTTCGTTCTTCTGGCGGCCCTCGATGGGGGCAGCGTGATGAAGCACCGCGGCCGCGAGGAGGCGGTCGGCAACGGCCAGGCGCTGATGATGAGCGGTGAAGAGGTTGGCCTCAACCTGATCGGCGCCGGCGGGTTCCGCTTCATCAATCTGAGTTTTTCGCGCAAGCAGCTTTCGCCTCTGATCGGCGATCCGGCAGCGGTCCTTATGCGGCCCTTGCCGACCCAAAGCGGGGCGATGCGGCTGTTGCTCGACTATATCAACTCGATCCAGGAGGTCGGAGACGAGTTGACTGCGGAGGCCTGTCACCTTGCGACGACGCATGTCTTCGACCTTGCCGCACTCGCCATGGGCGCGACCAGGGATGCGGCCCAGATCGCACGCGGCCGTGGCGTCAGCGTTGCCCGCTTGCGCGCCATCAAGGCCGATATCGTCGCGCATGGTGGCCATGTCGACCTGTCGGCGCGGGACGTCGCCGCCCGCCACGGACTGTCGGCCCGCTATGTCCGCAAGCTGTTCGAGAGCGATGGCACATCCTTGATTGATTTCATGATGAACCAGCGGCTGGCGCGTGCCCATCGCATGCTTGGCGATCCGCGCCATGCCGGACGCAGCATCACCGCGATCGCCTACGAGGCCGGCTTCAACGATCTTTCCTATTTCAACCGGGCGTTCCGCCGCCGTTATGATGCCACTCCCTCGGACGTGCGCGCTGCGGCTTGCAAGCACTGACGCCAAAGCGCCGGCTGCCGGGCGGCGCTCCCGTGCCGTGCCGTCCATGCTGTTGGACTCATTTGATCGCGTCTATTCGGCGGCCTTTGCCCCGGGATCGGCAACCTTGTCGTCCCAGACCATCTGCCGGTAGTCGAAACCATATTCCAGCGTCGGTTTGACGATGCGGAAATAGGGCGACAGGTCGAAATCGCGCGGCGTGTAGAGCGAGTGGTGGCGGATGTGCAGGATTTCCTTGCGCGAATAGTTCGACTGCGCGGAGGCTCGGCCGGGCGCACGGGTGATTTCGGGCAGGATCGGATAGCGGATCTGGCCATAGGCCTCGGCGATCAGCGTCGAGCAGATCGCCCGTGTCGGATCGCCGGAGCCGAAGGCCAGCATGCGGCGGCGCCAGCGCACCGGCACCGGCGGTGTGGGCAAGAAAAAACGCAGCATGTCGAAAATGTTCTTGAGGTCGTATTTCAGGCCGAGCCTGCCGATCATGAAGGCGACGACCTTGTCGCGATCCTCCGGCGCCAGCCCGCTCGCCCGGCAGATGCGGGTGTTGTAGGTGCGGTAGCGCGACAATGGCACGGCGACGCAGCCTTCGCCGATCGTGACCTCGATCAGGCGCGGCCGCTCCGAGCCGTCTTCCGGCGCGGGCAAGGCATCGCCGACATAGAAGGCCGCATGCGACCAGGTCGACTGGGTCAGGTACTTGATCGCCGCCGAGATCTTCTGATTGCCCTCGATCAGCAGGATGTCGCCCGGCTCAAGCGTGCGGCGCAGCGTCTCGGCATCGGAAGGAGTGTAGGGCTCGTAGCCGGACGATTCTTCCTGCAGCCGGCCGGCAAGCCAGCGGCCAAGTCGATCCAGAAGCGTGTCGCCGGGCTCGGTCATGCCCCATGCCGATTAGCATGGGCGGGTAATGAGGGCTAGCGCACGCCTTCCTCCCCGTCCGGAGCGCGAGGAAGAGCGCCCTACGATGCCGCGGCCTCTTCCGGCGGCGCAGCCAGATCGTCGCGCGCCTTGCGGGCCAGTTTGCGTGTCGAGCGTTTGGGATTGTCGCCGAACAGCT
>NZ_RZTF01000012.1:9448-28860 GCF_004023175.1 Mesorhizobium sp. M7A.F.Ca.MR.362.00.0.0 | reverse complement strand
ACAGCTCGGCCGCTTCGGCCAGGCAGCTCTTCTTCAGCTGCTTCTCCGACCGTTTCAACAGCTTGCCCAGAAGTTTCGTGTCCTCGGGCAGCCCGAGTGGCTGGTCGTCGGCCTCGAGCAGCGCGCGCATCACCAGCACATCGTGCAGATCGCCCAGCCGCTCGCCCAGTTCGTCGACCGCCTTGCGCCGGGCCTTGATCGGTGTCGGCCACAGCCTGCCGAGCAGCGACAGATGCATGCCGTGGGTCTTGGCCGCCTTGCGCAAATCGTGGAAATCATCGGCCGCGCCCCGCGATCTGGCCTTGTCGAGCGCCTTCCTGGCACGGCGCAGCGTGACGCGGGCACCTTCGGCAAGCACGTCGGCCGCCTGTTCCGGCTGGTCGGGCAAGGCCAACGCTTCGACGCGTTTGAGGCCATCCTCGCAAGCGGCGGTCGCCGCGCCGATCGCCGCCTCGAGCCCGCTGCCTTCGTGCAGTTCATGCTGGCGCGCGATCAGCCTGTCGCGCGCAGCAGTAAGCCCATCGTCGGCGCTCTCCTTGGGAAAGCTCGCCGCCAGCCGGTCGATGGTCTCGATCAGCGCAGTCGCCTCGCGCGGACCGGCAAGCAGGCCGGCCACGTTGCGATAGCACTGGTTCTCGGTCTCACAGAACGTTTCGTCACCGGAACGAACAAGCCGCAGCAGGGCGCGGGCGCTCTTCAGTCGCTTGCGGCACTTGTGCAGCGCCTGTTCCGGCCGGCTCCGTGCGGCGTCAAGGTGATGCAGCGCCTTGCCGATTTCCTCGGCAAGGATACGCCTGACCTCGCCGGTCAGCGGCAGGCGCGGATCGATACGAAAGCTCATGCGGCGATCTCCGGTATCCCCCCAAGGGCGAGCGACGCGTTGTAGAATTTTGACTCGCCGGTGACTTCGCGGCCGAGCCAATCAGGCAGCATTTCGTCCGGCACGTCCTCCGGCGTCTCAAGTTCGGCGATCACAAGTCCCGCAAGCGGACCGCCGAAGACATCGATTTCGTAGAGATGGCCACGGTGCCTAACATGGTGACGTGTCTTCTCGATGACACGTCCGATGGCGAAGTCCAGCATCTCCACCGCCTCCGAGAGCGGGATCGAGTATTCGAATTCGTCGCGTTCGCGCGCCTTGCTGCCGAATTTGAGTGTCAGCTTGGCGGAACCGCCATCGCTGATGCGGATGCGCACCGTGCGCCCGGGGCCGGCAGCGAGATAGAACTGGAGAATGCGGATATTGGCCTCGGCCAGTTCCCGCCATGCGGTGCTGGTGACCAGGAATTTTCGTTCGACTTCCTTGCCCATGGCCGGGCACTAAAGCGTTTGCCGCCGTCGATGGCAAGATAATGACGAACAGAAGTTGACTTTAATCAATCGATTGATTAAAGTGCGCTCATGGTCAAACTGCCTGAGCCCAAAATTCTTCGCCGCGAGCCCGCCGAGATGACGCGCGCGGCCCTTGTCCAAGCGGCGCTGAAGCTGTTCGGAAGGCAGGGCTTCGATGGCACCTCGACGCGCGAGATCGCCGCCGAGGCGCGAGCCAATATAGGCTCGATCGCCTATCATTTCGGCGGCAAGGAGGGTCTTCGCGCCGCTGCCGCCGACTTTATCGTCGAGACCATCCAGGGTGTAGCCGGCCAGGCGCTCGGCAATGTACAGGCGCCTGCGCCGGGACCAGCCAATCCGGAGGCGGCGCAAGCGCTGCTCTTCGCGGCGCTGGAGCGGATGGTCGGCTTTGTCGTGGCCAGCCCGCAGGCCGGCGAGATCGTGCAGTTCGTGTTGCGTGAGCTTTCGCATCCGACGGCAGCCCTCGACCGCATCTATGACGGCGTCTTCGAGCCGACGCATCGCCGGCTGTGCCAGCTCTGGGAACAGGCGACCGGCGAGCCCGCCGAAAGCGAGGCCACAAGGCTCACCGTGTTCACGCTGATTGGCCAGGTCATCTATTTCCGCATCGGCCGCGAGGCGGTGATGCGCCGCATGGGCTGGAAAGACATCGGCGCCGCCGAGGCGGCCAAGGTGGTGGCGGTCACATCGGGTAATCTCAAGGCCATATTGGCTTCCAAAAAGAGCAAAGCATGAAGGGGCAAAGACCATGAGCTTTCTTTGTTCGCTGCCGCTCGCCGCGCAGCTCTTCTCGGCCTGTGCCCCGGCTGCCCCGCTGGCCGTCGGCTATGTCGAAGGCGACTACGTGCTTCTGGCGCCGATCGAGGTGGCGCAGGTCGAGACCGTGACCGTCAAGCGCGGCGATCGTGTCACGCCCGGCACCACCGTTGTGACGCTGGAAAGCGCCGATGCAAAGATCGCGGTGGCGCAGGCGCAGGCCGGCCTTGCCCAGGCGCAGGCGCAGTTGGCCGATCTGCAGATCGGCAAGCGGCCGGAAGAGATCGCCGTGCTGAAGGCCGAGGTCGACATGGCCAGCGCCCAGGCCGCCGACGCCAAGCGCAAATACGACCGCGCCGCCGATCTGTTCAAGCGCGGCGCCGGCACGCAAGCCGATTTCGACACCGCGTCGGCCACGCTGGAAACGGCCAATGCGCAGGTCGGCCAGGCCAATGCCAATCTCGCCGTCGGCGGCCTGCCTGCACGGGCCGAAACGATCAAGGCCGCCGACAATCAGGTCAAGCAGGCGCAGGCCGCGTTGGAGCAGGCGCAGTGGCGGCTATCGAAGCGGGTGCTGGCAGCGCCTTCGCCGGGCCGCGTCAACGATGTCATCCGCAATCCGGGCGACACATCAGGTCCGACCGCGCCGGTGATTTCGATCCTGCCCGATGGCGCGGTGAAGCTCAGCGTCTACATCCCGGAGAGCGCCTTCTCCTCGGTCAAGGTCGGCACCTTGCTCGGCGTCCATTGCGACGGCTGCGGCCCGGATGTGAAGGCGCGCGTCAGCTACGTGTCGCCCGATCCTGAGTTCACGCCGCCGGTGATCTATTCGTTGGAGAACCGGCAGAAGCTGGTCTACCTGGTCGAGGCGCGGCCGGAGGGCGATGCCGGGCCGCTGCAGCCCGGCCAGATCGTCGATGTTGATCTCGCGGACAGCGCAAGATGAACGCCATCGACGTCCACGGCCTGGTCAAGCGATTTGGCGACAAGACCGTCGTCGACCATGTGACGATGTCGGTCGCCGAGGGCGAGATCGTCGGCTTTCTCGGCCCCAACGGTTCGGGCAAGACCACCACCATCCGGATCATGTGCGGCCTGCTGACGCCGGACGAAGGCGAAGGCACGGTGCTCGGCTTCAACATCCGCACCGACAGCCTGCGCATCAAGCGTGAAGTCGGCTACATGACGCAGAAATTCTCGTTCTACGAGGATCTGACGATCGGCGAGAATCTCGAATTCGTGGCGCGGCTCTACCGGCTGAAGCCGGTTGAAGAGCATGTCGCGAGCACGTTGGAGGACCTCGGCCTGACGTCGCGCCGCAACCAGCTGGCCGGCACCTTGTCGGGCGGCTGGAAGCAGCGGCTGGCGCTGGCCGCCTGCATCATGCACAAGCCGAAATTGCTGCTGCTCGATGAGCCTACGGCCGGTGTCGATCCGAAGGCGCGGCGCGAGTTCTGGGACGAGATCCATCGCCTGGCCAGCGGCGGGCTGACCGTACTGGTCTCCACCCACTACATGGACGAAGCCGAGCGCTGCCACCGCATCAGCTACATCTCCTACGGCAAGATGCTGGCCACCGGCACCGTCGCCGAGGTGGTCAGGAATGCCGGGCTCACCACCTTCGTCCTGCAGGGCCCGCGGCTCGATCAGGTCGCCGAAGCGCTCCAGGGCCGCTCCGGCGTCGACCAGGTGGCGCCTTTCGGCGCGACGCTGCATGTCGTCGGCTCCGACAAAAAGAAGCTCGAAGCCGCACTCGCCGACGTCGAGAAAGAGCACAAGGGCGTGAAAGTTTCGCCCGGCGAAACCAGCCTCGAGGACGTCTTCATCCAGTTCATGTCCGGCTCGAAGGACAACATGGCATGAACAGCGTCTTTTCCTTCGCCCGGCTTGGCGCCCTGCTGGTCAAGGAATTCATCCAGATGCGGCGCGACCGCATCACCTTCGCCATGATGCTCGGCGTGCCGCTGATACAGCTGGTGCTTTTCGGCTACGCCATCAACAACGACCCGAAAAGCCTGCCGGCAGCACTCGTGGCGACGAGCAACGATCCCTACACGCGTGCCATTGTCGCGGCGCTGCAGACCACCGGCTACTATCGTTTCGACCATGTCGCACAAAGTGCCGCCGAGGCCGAGTTCCTGATATCGCGCGGCGACGTCGCCTTCGTCGTCACCATCCCCGCCGATTTCGCCAGGAGGGTGGAGAGCGGCAGCAACCCGCAGATACTCATCGAGGCGGACGCCACCGACCCGGCGGTGGCCAGTGGCGCCATCTCGACGCTCGGCACAGTCGCCAGCCAGGCGCTGCTGAGGGCGCAAGGCACGCAGGAAGCCGCCGCCGAGGCCGCCAAGGGTCGGCTCGATGTCGTCGTACACCGGCGCTACAATCCCGAAGGCATCTCGCAATACAACATCGTGCCCGGCCTGCTCGGCGTCATCCTGCAGATGACCATGGTGATGATGACCTCGATCGCGCTGACCCGCGAGACCGAGCGCGGCACGATGGAGAACCTGCTGGCGATGCCGTCCAGCCCGCTCGAGATCATGATGGGCAAGGTGCTGCCCTATCTGGCGGTCGGCGGCGTGCAGGTGGTGGTGGTGCTGGCGGCGGCGAAGCTGCTGTTCGCAATCCCCTTCACCGGATCGATGTCTCTGCTGTTGACCGCCGTGCTGATCTTCGTGCTGGCGCTGGTGCTGCTCGGCTATACGATTTCGACCATCGCCCGCACGCAAATGCAGGCGCTTCAGCTCACCTTCTTCTTCTTCCTGCCGTCGATCATGCTGTCGGGTTTCATGTTCCCCTATCGCGGCATGCCGGACTGGGCGCAAATCTTCGGCGAGATCTTCCCGCTGACTCATTTCCTGCGCATCACCCGCGCGGTGATGCTGAAGGGCGCGGAACTGCCGGCAGTGTCAACGGAGATCGGCTGGCTGGTGGTGTTCGTGGTCTTGTTTGCCGGCGTGGCACTGGTGCGGTTCAGGCGGACGCTGGATTAGATGCCGCACGACCTCCAGTCTTGGCACCAGCCTTTGCGGAAGGGAGAAATGCTTTCGCCAATCTCCATGGTTTGTAACTGCCACTAACCGTTGAGCGATTTCGGGCCGCTGACGAAGGCGCTCCCCTTGACGTAAAACCGCAGCGGGCGATCGGCATCCTTTGTAATGCCGATCCGGACGCCTTGGGCGATGTCGCCGGCTTGATGCTCGTCGGTTGCCAGCCATAGCGGGCCTTTGCGGCAAAGATCGAGCCCGTCGAGGGAACGATCGATCCGCAACGCTTGGGCCAGCCTTCCCGGTCCTCGCGCCAGGTCGCGCAAGCGGTCGATGCCGCGATTGAGCCGCATGAGCGCAATGCCTTCGAGCGGCTCGAGCGCCCTGATGAGCACGCCGGTTCCGACCCCTGCCATCTCGCCCGAAACGTTGAGCATGTAGGAGATGCCGTAGGCGAGATAGACATAGGCGTGCCCGGGTTCGAGAAACAGCGAACGGTTGCGCGGGGTCATCCCCCGGTAACCGTGTCCGGCGGCGTCACCGGTCACATAGGCCTCGGTCTCGACGATGCGGCCGCTGGCGATGCCTTCAGGCAGCTCGCGCACCACGAGTTTGCCAACGAGGTAGTGGGCAAGGGATGCCGTATCGTCGGGCAGCTCGGAACGCGTGAGCGGGCGGTAGATGACCATGCTCAGCGCGGCGACGATTTGGCGGCGGGCGAGGAGTGATCCAAGGCGGAGCCTGTCGCCAGATACTCCATATCAGATACCCTTGGACATCGCCGTCTCAAGCAGCCGCCATGATCCCGGCATAAGTGCCGAAATCGACATTGCCGCCGGACAGCACCACGGCAATGCATTTGCCGGACAGCTCGATCTCGCCCGATGACAGTGCCGCCAGCGCCACGCAGCCGCCGGGCTCGACCACCAGCTTGAGATAGGCCATGGCGTCGCGCATCGCCTGCGCCGCCGCCTGGTCCGAGACGGCGATGCCACCGGTGAGATTCCTGCGGTTGATCTCGAAGGTGATCACGCCAGGCTCGGCGGTCAGCAGCGCGTCGCAGATCGAACTATGGCCGGGCTCGTTCGAAACCCTTGCACCGGCGGCCAGCGACCGGCGGGTGTCGTCGAAATGCTCGGGCTCGACCGCCCAGACCGCCGTGTTCGGCGAGGCATCCTTGACGGCAACGGAGATGCCACTCGACAAGCCGCCGCCGCCGCAGGGGACGATCACCGCGTCGAGGTCGACGCCAAGCGCTTTTGCCTGGCGCATCAATTCGAGGCCGATCGTGCCCTGGCCGGCAATGATGGCCGGATCGTCGAAAGGCGGCACCAGCACCATGCCTCTTTCCATGTAAGGACGGATCACGGTCATGCGGTCGTCGCGAAAGCGGTCGAACGGGACCACCTCCGCGCCCATCTTGCGCACATTGGCAATTTTCATCGCCGGCGCGTCTGAAGGCATGGCGATCACCGCCTTGACGCCGAACATCGCGGCCGAGGCGGCGACGCCCTGCGCATGATTGCCCGATGAGAAAGCGACGACGCCTCGGCTGCGCTCCTCCGCGCTGAGCGACGACAGCTTGTTGTAGGCGCCGCGGAACTTGAACGAGCCGGTGCGCTGCAGCGTCTCCGGCTTGAACAGGATGCGGCCCCCGAAGCGTCTGTTCAGCTCCTGCGATTCGATCAAGGGGGTTTCGATGATCAAGCCGGAGAGACGCGCGGCGGCGGCGTGGATGTCGGCGATGCCGGGAAGGGATATGGCGTTCATGTGAGGTCCAGTGGACAGGGTCTTTTCATGATGCCCGCAAACAGATGTGGCGCACCAATGAAAAAATGTGACCGTTACAAAGTTTGGCGGGCGATCGCCAACGTCACGGCTGCACGCCCCCCTCTGGCCTGCCGGCCATCTCCCCCTCGAGGGGGGAGATTACGCACTCAGTCGACTTCGCCACCTATTAACGGTGCAAGGTGAGCGGAACGACGAAGCTGCCAATCTCCCCCCTTGAGGGGGAGATGTCCGGCAGGACAGAGGGGGGCGCTGGCCCGCAGACATCCCCCATGTTCAGCCGAGTAACGTCCTCTGCCTCTTGCCCCCACCCAGCTTGCGCCAGTTGTTGAAACGGTGGCTGGCGGCGGCAAAGGATATCTTCATCTGCTGGGCGACCGAGTAGCGCGACTTGCCCTCGTCGAACATGCGGTAGCAGCACTCGACGCCCTCCTCCGTCAGTTTGCCGTCCGGCGCCTTGTTGTGCGGGTTGGCGGGGTCGAATTTCTCGACCTGCTGCTCGACCAGGCCCTTCAGGCGCTGCAGGTCGGCCTCGATGCTGGCGATGAGATCGAGAACGGGCTTGGGATCATAGGGGTGCGGAGGCTGTTTTGCCGTCATCTGCCGGTTCCTTGTTCTTGGCTTGAGTCCAGCAATATAGGTGAACATTCACTGATAATGAAGAGTCACCGCGGGCGTGGGGCTTCAACAATTCTTGACCGCGACCCAAGCGCGCAATTGACCGAAGGTGTTCAAAACCCTAGTTTAGAACTATTCTAAACTAGGGTGAATTCCTCATGCTTTCCCGTGTTTTCGGCTTCGGCCGCCGCCCCTTCGAATCGCTCTCCGAACAGGAGATCCTGGCGCTGGCCATTTCCTCCGAGGAGGATGACGGTCGCATTTACCGGGCCTATGCCGACGGGCTGACGGAAAACTTCCCGCAATCGGCAAAAGTGTTCGAGGAGATGGCCGAGGAAGAGGATGGCCATCGCGATGCGTTGATCGAGCTTTTCCGCAAGCGGTTCGGCGAGCGCATACCGCTGATCCGGCGCGAACATGTGAAGGGTTATTACGAGCGCAAGCCCGACTGGCTGGTCCGGCCGCTCGGCATCGAGCACGTGCGCAGCCATGCCGAGGCGATGGAGCGGCAAGCCTACCTTTTCTATGTCGAGGCGGCCAAGCGCACGGCAGATGCTTCGACGCGAAAACTGCTCGACGATCTGGCGGTGGCCGAACTGGGCCATGAGACCCTGGCGCAGCGGCTGGAACAGAAACATGTGCCGGGCGCCGTCAAGGCCGAGGAGGCCAGCGCCGAGCAGCGCCAGTTCATCCTCACCTATGTGCAACCAGGGCTGGCCGGGCTGATGGACGGGTCGGTGTCCACTCTGGCGCCGATCTTTGCCGCTGCCTTTGCCACGCACGACACCTGGCAGACGCTGCTGGTCGGGCTTGCCGCCTCGATCGGCGCCGGCATTTCGATGGGCTTCACCGAAGTCGCTTCCGACGACGGCAAGCTGTCGGGCCGCGGCTCGCCGATCAAGCGCGGTCTGACCGTCGGCATCATGACGACGCTGGGCGGTCTCGGACACGCGCTCCCCTATGTCATTCCGCATTTCTGGACGGCCACCGGGGTTGCCGCGGTGGTGGTGTTCTTCGAATTGTGGGCGATCGCCTTTGTCCAGAACCGCTACATGCAGACGCCTTTCCTGCGTGCCGCCTTCCAGGTGGTGCTGGGTGGCGCCCTGGTGTTCGCGGCCGGCGTGCTGATCGGGAATGCATAGTTTTTTCCCTTCCCCCCTTGTGGGGGAAGGTGGATCGGCGCGCAGCGCCGAGACGGATGAGGGGTGTTCCAGCGGAGTGAGACGTTGGCGTTCCCTGGAACACCCCTCATCCGTCGCCTTCGGCGACACCTTCTCCCACAGGGGGAGAAGGAAGAAACTTGCCACTCACCCATTCACCGCCCGGCTATCCCTAGGCGCCTCGTCCCTCTCCGTCAGCCCATAATCCCTCACCACATGGGCGATGCGCAATCGGTAGCCGGCAAAGATACCGCCACGGCCGGCCTTCTGCGCCTGCCGGTGTTCCTCGGTGTTGCGCCAGGCCTTCACGGCTTCCTCGTCGCGCCAGAATGACAGCGACAGGATGCGGTTCGGATCGGCCAGGCTCTGGAAACGCTCGATGGAAAGAAAGCCGTCGATGCAGTCGAGCAGTGGACGCAGGTCCGCGGCGATGCTCAGATAGGCGTCGCGCCGGCCTTCCGCCGGCTCGACCTCGAAGATCACGGCAATCACGGCAGCACCAGTTTCGCGTGCGGGCCTGAGGCCAGTTTCAGGAACATGCGATCCTCCTTCAGGATGAATCTCTCGCGCTTGGCGAATTCGTAGTTTGCCTTGCCGGCGGGATCGGCGGCAAGCCGGGCGCGATAGGCTTCGTAGGCCGCCAGGCTCTCGATGTTGTAGGCGGCATACGCGGTCGTCGCCGAGCCCTCATGCGGCGCGTAGTAACCGATCAGATCGGCGCCGCAGCGTGGAATGGCCTGGCCCCAATTGCGCGCATACTCCTCGAAGGCCGCCTTGCCGAACGGGTCGATCTCGTAGCGGATGAAGCAGGTGATGGTCATTGTGATCTCCTTGGGGTTGCGTCGATAGTTCGAGCGGCGTCGAAACGTTGTGTCGTCTGGTCTGCTAGGGCTGCCAGAAGGACTTCGCGCATTCGCGACGCACGTCTTGCCGCGTCAGCCCAAGATCGCGCAGCTGATGATCATCGATCTCGGCAAGGTCCAGACGCTGCAAATGGCGGTCATACCAGCGGGCCAGCAGCCGCGAACGCAGCCAGCTGACGAACGGGAAGAATTGACGGCTGGGGAGCGGGGCTGAGGGGAAAGCGGTTCGTTCGGCCATCGTCGTCTCCTTGATCTCACCTGAGAA
The DNA here is from genome assembly GCF_004023175.1 of Mesorhizobium sp. M7A.F.Ca.MR.362.00.0.0. NCBI lineage: Bacteria > Pseudomonadati > Pseudomonadota > Alphaproteobacteria > Hyphomicrobiales > Phyllobacteriaceae > Mesorhizobium > Mesorhizobium sp. M7A.F.Ca.MR.362.00.0.0. Next base: position 19,067 of record NZ_RZTF01000012.1, on the reverse strand, counting down.
TAGTGATTATCTGACAAGAACGCTTCGATGAGGAACGAACTATGCGTGAAGGACCCGACATCGCCCGCATCGCCAGCCTGGTCGGCGACCCGGCACGGGCAAACATGCTGAATGCCCTGATGGGCGGCACGGCGCTGACGGCGAGCGAACTGGCGCTCGAGGCCGGCGTTTCGCTGCCGACCGCCAGCTCGCACCTGGGCAAACTGATGGAAGGCGGGCTGCTCACGGTGGCGAGCCAGGGCCGGCATCGCTATTACGGCCTCGCCGGACCGCAGGTGGCGGGCATGATCGAAGCCATCACAGGCGTCGCGGAAGCCGTCGGTCCAAAGCGTGTGCGCCCGGGTCCGCGCGATGGTGCCATGCGGGTGGCGCGCGTCTGCTACGATCACCTCGCCGGCGAGCAGGCGGTGGCGATGCTCGATCGGCTCGTCGCCAAAAACGTATTGGTCCGCGACGAACAGGAGATCAGGCTCGGGCCATCGGCGGCTTCGCATTTCGCGGCGATCGGCATCGACGTTTATACCAAGCCGCGCCGGCCGGTGTGCCGCGCCTGCCTCGACTGGAGCGTGCGCCGTTCGCACCTCGCCGGCACGCTGGGCGCCGCCATCCTCGAGAAGATCCTGGCCGAGAAATGGGCGCGCCGCGAGAAGGACAGCCGCGCGGTGATCTTCTCGCCGCCGGGTAGACAGGCGTTTGAGAGGGTGTTTCTGTCTTGAACGGGCGAAGCGTTAACCCCGCCTCAGAGCCTTGCCCTGCTTAAAGAAATCCGACCACGGATCGGCTTTCGCCAGCTGTTTCAGCGTAGTCTTGCCGCCGATCGGGAAAGCGTTCGGCGCCAAGCCGGCATCGATCTCTGGCCAGGTCACCGGCATCGACACGGTGGCGCCCTTCTTGGCGCGTGACGAATAGGGCGCGACCGTCGTCGAGCCCCTGCCATTGCGCAGATAGTCGACGAAGATCTTTCCCGTGCGCGCTTTTTTCGACAGCGTCGCCGTGTAGCGGTCGGGAGCACCCTGCTCCAGCGCACGGGCAAAATCATGGGCGAAGGTTTTAACCTCCTCCCAATCCGCCGCTGGTCTCAGCGGCACCATGACGTGAAAACCCTTGCCGCCCGAAGTCTTGACGAAATTCGGCAGCGACAGCTCGTCGAGCTTGCCCCTGATATCGAGTGCCGCCTCGCGGACCGCTTTCACGTCGACACCTTCATCGGGATCGAGATCGAAGATGATCTGGTCGGGCTTTTCGATCTCGTCGATCGTGCACCCCCAGATGTGGATCTCGACCACGCCATACTGGACCAATGCGGCGACACCATCGAAATCCCGGATGTACAAGATCTCCTCGCCGTCAGTCGGATCCTTCATGCGCGCGATCTTGTCGCTCATACCGGCCGAGGCATGTTTCTGGAAGAAACGCTGGCCACCGACACCGTCCGGCGCCCGCACCAGGCTGAGCGGCCGGTTGACGACAAACTGTTCCATGCGCGGCCAAACCTGCGCGTAATGGTCGAGCAGGCCCTGCTTGGATATGTTTTCGTCCGACCACAGCAGCTTGTCGGGATGCGAGAGTTTTACCGTGGTCGTCATCGATCCGGCGGCTTTGCCGCCCGATGCCGGCTTGGCCGTGCTCTTGCTTGTCGATGGCTTGCCTGTCGACGCTTTGGGCTTTTCCTGCACGACTTCCTCCGCCGGCTTGTCCTCGCGCAATCCCTGGAACGAGGCGTGGCGTATTATACGGTCCGAGGTCCAGCTGCGAAACTCCACTTCGCCGACAAGTTCGGGCTTGACCCAGACCAGGCCTTTGCCCTTCGGCACCGCGGTGGAGAAGGGCGATGTTTTTGCCGTCAATGCATCGAGTTTTGCCTTCAGCTCATTGGCGCCCTTGCCGGAGAAACCAGTGCCGACGCGCCCGGCATAATGCAGCTTGCCGCCCTCGTGGAAGCCGACCAGGATCGAGCGCAGGCCGCGCCCGGTCTTGTCCGACGGCAGATAGCCGCCGATGACGAATTCCTGCCGCGCCGTGCATTTCGACTTCACCCAGGTCGGGCCGCGGCCGCTGCGATAAGGGGCATCGGCACGCTTGGAGACGACGCCTTCCAGGCCCATCCGGCAGGCATGCTCCAGCATGATCTTGCCGGGTTCGGAAAAGTGGTCGCTGAAGCGGACCGCCGGATTGTCGGAGTGCTTGCCGAGCAAATCCTGCAAGGCCTGCTTGCGCTCGACCAGCGGCTCGCGCCGCAAATCCCTTCCATCGAGGCGCATCAGATCGAATACGTAATAGATGAAGCGATTCGTCCGCTTCGCCGACAGATCCTGTTGCAACAGCGCGAAAGACGAGACGCCGCTGTCGGCGAGCACGACCACCTCGCCATCGATGATGGCGTCGCTGCACTTCAGCGCGGCCAGCTCCGCGACGATCTCTCCGCCGAATTTCTTCGTCCAGTCGAGGCCGGTGCGGGTCAGCAGCCGCACGTCGGTGCCGGCTATCTGTGCCTGCATGCGATAGCCGTCGAACTTCACCTCATGCAGCCAGTCCTTGCCCGGTGGCGCATCGCGCTCCAGCGTGGCCAGTTGCGGCTCGATGAAGTCGAGTTTCTTGCCCGCGGCCTTCGTCTTGCCGGCGGCCGGCTTGTTGGAATGCCAGACCTTCGGCTTCTCACCCTTCGCGGTCTTGCCCTCGCCGACCTCCTCGATCGTCAGGCCCGACTTCACCGATTCCGGCGCCTCCTTGAGGATGTCCTCGCCAGGACGCGCGGCGGCATCGTCCGACTTGATCAGCAGCCAGTTGTCGCGTTTTTCACCCGCACGCGGCTTCAGTCGCACCAGATGCCATGCCCCATGCAGCTTGTGTCCCCTGAGTTCGAAGCTGATATGGCCCTTCTTCATCGCCTTGGCCGGGTCGATCTCAGGGGTCCAGGTGCCCTCGTCCCAAACGATGACCGAACCGCCGCCATATTCGCCCTTGGGAATGGTGCCCTCGAACGGCGCATAGTCGATCGGGTGATCCTCGACATGCACGGCCAGTCGCTTCTCATGCGGATCAAGGCTCGGGCCGCGCGTCACCGCCCAGCTCCACAGCACGCCGTCATGCTCGAGCCGCAGGTCGTAATGCAGCCGCGTCGCGGCATGCTTGTGGATGACGAAGATGCCGCCCGCGCCGCCCTGCTTGGTCCGGGCGACCTTGCCGGCCGGTTCGGCGGTTTTCTTGAAATCGCGCTTGGAGTGATATTGTTCGAGGCTGGCCATCCGTTGGGTTCCTCAGGCCGATTTGCGTTTGGGCGCGCTGGCTTTCGGCTTGGCGCGTTTGGTCGCCGGCTTGGCTTTCGCCGACGAAGACCTTTTCGATGATCCGGAATCTGACAGGCTCTTCTTCAGCGCGTCGAACAGATTGACGACATTGGAAGGCTTGGGCGCCGCCTTGGCCTTCGGCGCCTTGTGGCCAGCCTTCTTGGCGCGGATCAGCTCCAGCAGCGCGTCCTCGTATTTGTCGTCGAATTTCGAGGGATCGAACTTCGTCTTCTTCTTGTCGATGATCAACTCGGCGAGGTCGGTCATCTCCTGATCGGTCTTCACCGACTCGATGTCGCCGAAGACGGTGTCCTGCTGGCGCACCGTGTTGTCGTAGCGCAGCGTCGTTAGCACCATGCCTTTGCCGAGCGGCTCGATAACCACCGGCCGTTCGCGTCGGTAGAGCACGATACGCGCCAACCCGGCCATCTTCTTGCCCGCCATCGCGTCGCGAATGACGGCGAACGCTTCTTCCGACACCTTGTCGGCCGGGGCGACATAATAGGGCGTATCGAGATAGATCTGCTGGATCGAAGCTTTGTCGACGAAACCGTCGAGCGCCATCGTGTGCGAGGATTCGATCTGCACCGCCTCGATCTCGTCTTCCTCGATATGGATGAAATCGCCATCGTCGAGTTCATAGCCCTTGATCTCGTCATCCTCCCCCAGAGGCTTGCCGGTTTCGGCATCGACATAGAGGCGCTTCACCGTGTTGCCGGTCTTGCGGTTGAGAATCCGAAACGAGACCCGCTCCGTGTGGGTGACGACATTGGTGAGTTCGACGGCACAGGTGACCAGCGAAAGCTTTAAATAGCCTCTCCAGGCCGGACGCGGCGCCATGATATCTCCCTTCCACAACCAGATGAAGGTGAGAACGGACAGACCGCGCTCCAGTTCCGCGCTCACGGACCGATCTGGATGCCAAGGGCGCGCCCGAGGCCTTATGGCCGCCAGCACCTGAATTTCGCGGGCGCGGCAAAAGTTGAAACAGAACCGCGCGCGACATTCAAACGAAACATATGTGATGCAAAAGTCACATTGGCCGGAATGCCGGCCAACTGCACGGAAAGACCCCGAATCAGCCGCAATCCAGCCACGAAGCGAGGCATTTTCGACCAGATATTAACATCACGTTCACCGACTATTCACGCCTCGACGCTATGATGACCGCAATTCGGAAGGGACATCCGAAAATCGGGACAGGGACAAGGGTAATGAACTTCCTCGCGCACCTCATCGGCTATGCCGCCGCCATCCGCGAATTCGTCGCGCCGACCTATCGGCCCGAGCGCTATTACATGCGCGGCCCCGGCCCTGCTTGCGCCCGTCGCGGCAACTCGCTGGGCGCGCACTGATCATGGCTTTCGAAAATCGCCACAACAGCAGGATCTGCAGGCCGGCCGCCTCTACCCGCGCCACCACCTATCGCGCCGAGCGTCCCGCTCTCGCCGACAGGCGCCGTGCGACATCGCCACGGCTTTGATACCGACGCTGGCCGGCTTAGTGTCATAGGACACGAGCAGCCGAGGCCAGCGTGACCGACCATTCCCAACCCAGTCGACCCCAGTCAAATCGTCCCTCCGGAACAACTCTCGACGCACGCCATCGATTGATCGTTTTCGATGGCGTCTGCGTGCTCTGCTCAGGCTTCGTGCGCATGGTGGTCAGGCTCGATCGCCAAGGCCGTTTCCGCTTCGCCACCGCGCAGTCGCCCTTCGGTGAAACGCTGTTTCGGAAGCACGGACTGCGCACGGACTCTTACGAAACCAACCTCGTCCTGATCGACGGCGTCGCCTTCACGCGGCTCGACAGCTTCGTCGCTGTCATGGCGGAACTCGGCTGGCCCTGGCGGGCGGCAAAAACGCTGCTGCTGCTGCCGCGCCCGCTGCGCGACTGGCTCTATGAGCGCGTTGCCAGGAATCGCAACGCGCTGTTCGGCAGGAAGGACAGCTGCGAGGTTCCTTCTCCGGAGCTGCGCGAGCGGTTCCTTGACTGAGGATGTGGCTGCTGGAGAACGAGCCGCCGCTCAGCGCATTGATCGGGCGTTATCGCGGTTGGCTCGAACCGGTGGATTCGCACGGCTTCAGCACGAACGCGTCGCCGGCCCCCTTGCCCAATTCCCGGCAGCCTTGAACCGAGCACAGCGTCCAGCCGTCGCCGGTTGCGCCGGAGGCGGCGAGTATGACGCGCCGCTGTGGGCCGACCGTGGGCGTATAGGCCCACCAGCTATTCTTCAGCACCGCGCCTTCCGGTGGCTCCATGCCGGCGCCCGAGCCCTTGACCCGCGCCTCGACCAACTGCAGGCCGATAGGCGTGACCTTCCAGTCTTCCTCCCAACGCGTCCGTTCCACCGAATGCGTCCAGGACAGCGTAAAGGCGGCGACGGAGAACGTCACCATCTTGCCGGCGGCCAGGATGCAAAGGCTCATGTTTTGACTGAAGCCTGCCGCGCACGAAAGCAGTGCCAGCCGATCCAGGCCAGCGCCAGCGCCCAGCCGGCCTCGTCGGTCAGCGGTACCGCGGCGACCAGAAGCACGCCGGCGGCGAAGGCAAGCAGGCGTTCCCACCCCGCCATGCGGCGGGCGAGAAAGCCGACGGCGGCGGCACCCCACAGCACGATGCCCATGCAGGCCTTGGCGACGATGTAGGCGACCTCGACGGGATAGCCGAACTGGGCGGCGATCGGCCCGGCGTCCTGCAGCATCAGAGCCGGCGTGTAGACCGCCATGAACGGCACGACGAAGCCGGCAATGGCGAGTTTAGTCGCCTGGATGCCGATCTTCAGGCCACTTTCCCTAGCCATGGGTGCCGCGGCAAAGGCGGCCAGCGCCACTGGCGGCGTCAGATCGGCCATGATGCCGAAATAGAAGACGAACATGTGGCTGACCAGCAGCGGCACGCCAAGCTCGAGCAGCGCCGGCCCGGCCAGCGACGAGGTGATGATGTAGTTGGGAATGGTCGGGATGCCCATGCCCAGCACCAGGCAGGTGAGCATGGTCAGCAACAGCGACAGGAACAGATTGTTCTCGCCGATGGAGATGATCCAGCCGATGAAGGTCGAAGCGATGCCGGTCAGCGTCAGCGTGCCGATGACGATGCCGACGATGGCGCAGGCAATGCCGACCGGCAGTGCGTTCTTGGCGCCTTCGGCAAGCGAGTCGACGCAGATCCGCAGCGTCTCGCGGCCGCCCCTGAAGGTGAAGCAGGCGACGACGAGCGCGGCGATGACGGCGCCGAGAAGGTTGACGCCGAACTTCATGAACGAGGCGGCGGCAAGCCCGAGTGCTAGCCAGAAGACGATGCGGAAGGCGAGCGGCCCGATCGCTGCTGCCAGCGGCGTGCCGAGGATAAGCACGATGGTCAGCGCCAGGCCCATCGTGCCGGCGAAGATCGGCGTGTAGCCGGCAAACAAAAGATAGATAAGCGCCGCCAGCGGCAGCACCAGCGGCCAGTGCTGTTTCACCGCGTCCCACGGATTGGGCAGGTCCGCCTTGGCCATGCCGTGCAGCCCGGCCTTGCCGGCTTCCAGATGCACCTGCCAGAAGCAGGCGCCGAAATAGAGCAGCGCCGGGATGATCGCCGCCTTGACCACCTCGGCATAAGGCACGTTCAGCGTCTCGGCCATGATGAAGGCGACCGCGCCCATCACCGGCGGCATGATCTGGCCACCCATCGAGGAGGTCGCCTCGACGGCGCCGGCAAAGGCCGGGCGGAAGCCGAAGCGCTTCATCAGCGGGATGGTGAACTGGCCGCTGGCCACCACATTGGCGACGCCCGAGCCGGAAATCGTGCCCATCAGCGCCGACGACAGCACGCAGACCTGCGCCGGGCCGCCGCGCCACGTGCCGACAAGGCCGAGCGCGAAATCGTTGAACAGCGCGATCATGCCGGCACGTTCGAGGAAGGCGGCAAAGACGACGAAGATGAAGATGTAGGCGGCCGAGACATAGATCGGCGTGCCGTAGATGCCTTCGGTGCCGTAGGCGAAGGTGTCCACCAGCTGGGCGAAATCATAGCCGCGATGGACGAGCGGCGGCGGCAGATGGTTGCCGAAAAAGCAGTAGGCGAGAAAGATGAGGGCGATAACCGCCAGCGGCAGCCCCATCAGCCGCCGCGCCGCCTCGAAGACCAGCACCACCAGCACCGCGCCGACGATGAGATCCGGCGTGGTCAGGAAGCCGGAGCGGCGGATGAGGTCGGTGTAGAACACCCAATTGTACAGGCCGGTGCCGAAGCCGAGCGCGCCGAGCGACCAGAATATGGCCTTGGCCGGCAGGCTCTTGGTACGCAGATTGGCGATCAGGCCGAAGCCGAGCAGCAGCAGGAAGCCGACATGCATCGCCCGCACCACCTGGCTCGGAATGCTGCCATAGGCGGCGACATAGATCTGGAACACGGAAAAGGCGACGGCGATGAGAAAGGCGGCCTTGCCGGCGATGCCGTCGCCGAAGCCCGGCGGCAGGCCTTCGACCTGTTCTTCGACGGCAGGCAGATGGAAGGTGGTGGATTTGCCGTCGGTTATTTCGCTCATCCGACGCACTCCAAAGCAAGCGAATTGTAGCGCCAGGAGCCCCCCTCTGCCCTGCCGGGCATCTCAGATGCCGAGCCATGCTCCGCTATTTCAACAACCCCTTCTCCTTGTAATAACGCTCAGCGCCGGGGTGCAGCGGCACCGGCATGCCGTCGAGCGCCTTGGCCTGGTCGATCGCCTTGGCGGCGGCATGGGCCGCGGCAAGCTGGTCGAGATGGTCGAATATCAGCTTGGTCATCTGATAGGCGGTCTCGTCGGAGACATCGGCGCGGGTGATGAGGAAATTGCCGACGGCGGCGGTGGCGACATCCTCGCTCTGGCCCTCATAGGTACCCTTGGGAATGACCACCGAAAGATAGGGCGAGCCGATCTTCGCAACATCCTCGGCCGGCACCGCCACGACATTGATCGGCACCGAGGTGGCGAGGTCGCGGATCGAGGCGACGCCGAGTCCGGCCGATTGCAGAGTGGCGTCGAGTTGCCGGTTTTTGATCAGCTCGACCGATTCGGCGAAGGGCAGGTATTCGACCCGGCCGAGATCCTCGTATTTCAGCCCCGCGGCGGCGAAGATCGCGCGCGCATTGAGTTCGGTGCCCGACGCCGGTGCGCCGACCGACAGGCTCTTGCCCTTGAGGTCGGCCAGCGTCTTGATGCCGGACTCCTGGCTGGCGACGATCTGGATGTAATTGGGATAGATGGCGGCGATGCCGCGCAATTTGTCGAGCTTGCCTGGGAAACCGGCCTCGGCATTGCCTTCGGCGGCCATCTTGACGGAATCGCCGAGCGCAAAGGCGATCTCGCCCTTGCCCTGCTGCAGCAGATTGAGGTTTTCGACCGACGCCTTGGTCGCCTGCACCTGGGTGCGCGCGCCTTCGATGCCCTTGCCGTAGATTTCCGACAACGCCACGCCGAGCGGATAATAGACGCCGGATGTGCCGCCGGTCAGCACGTTGATGAATTCCTGGGCTCCTGCCGACACAGCGCCAAGGCCAAGTGACAGCGCCACAGCGCCGGCTGCAACAAGTTTCGTTCTGAAATGAAACATCCGATTTCCCTCCCTGAAATATCGACGACCGCACCGCCTCCCAGGTGCGAACCGGGGCGAGTTTAGACAGTGGGCCGGAAATGCCAACCCGCAATTGTGCTCGTTAGACGAACGGTTGAGAGATCGGGAAGCAGATGGCGGCTTGCACAAAAATCCGTCGGAGCGGAAAGTTTTTCCGCAGCCTGTCGAAATCGTGCGCTGCCGCGCGACATACGTCCGGCTCGCAACGACGCGGCCTTCGAAACAACGGGAGAAGACCATGCGATACATGATTTTGATCTACGCCGACGAAGCCGCGATGGCGAATGCCCCGGCCGAGGCGACCTACCAGATGAGTGCCGCCTATGGCGCCTATACTGAGGCCCTGAAGAAATCCGGCGCGTGGCTGGCCGGTGACCGGCTGCGCCCGAGTCAGGCGACCACCTCGGTTTGGGTGGCTGGTGGCAAGACCAACGTCCTCGACGGCCCCTATGCCGACACCAAGGAGCAGCTTGCAGGCTTCTACATGATCGAGGCCGCGGACGCCGACGCAGCGATCGCCTGGGCGGCGCGCTGCCCGGCGGCCAGCGCCGGCACTGTCGAGCTGCGGCCGATCTGGGAACTGACCGAGTACCTGTCTGAGAAATGACGATGTGATGGACAGTCGCTCCGAGACCGCCCGGGCGGCCGCCGAGGCTGCCGCCCGGCAGAGCTACGGCAAGCTGGTCGCCTGGCTCGCTGCGCGCACGCGCGACGTGGCCGCCGCCGAGGACGCGC
>NZ_RZTF01000012.1:7085-9438 GCF_004023175.1 Mesorhizobium sp. M7A.F.Ca.MR.362.00.0.0 | reverse complement strand
GCCCTCGAGCGCTGGCCGCGAACCGGCGTGCCGGAAAAGCCGGAAGCCTGGCTGCTGGCGGTGGCGCGGCGGCGCCGTGTCGATGCGGTGCGGCGGCGGCTCACCAGCGAGGCCGGTCGCGAGCATCTCAAGCTGATTGCGCAGGAGGCGGAGGCACGCATGACCGAGGAAGACCTGCCCGACGATCGGCTGCGGCTGATGTTCGCTTGCGCCCATCCGGCGATCGAATCGAGCGTGCGTTCGCCGCTCATTCTGCAGACGGTGCTGGGGTTCGACGCCGCGACGATCGCCTCCGCCTTCCTGGTCTCGCCCGCAACCATGGGCCAGCGCCTGGTGCGGGCCAAGAGCCGCATCCGTGAAACCGGCATTCCGTTCCGCGTGCCGGAGCGGGCCGAACTCGGCGAAAGGCTGGACGCGGTGCTGGAGGCGATCTATGCCGCCTTCGCCGAAGGCTGGTCCGATCCGGCCGGCACCGAAACGCGGCGCCGCAACCTGGCGACCGAAGGCATCTGGCTCGGCCGGCTGGTGGCCTCGCTGATGCCGGAGGAACCGGAGGCACTGGGCCTGTTGTCGCTGATGCTGTTTGCCGAGTCTCGCCGCGCCGCACGGCGCAGCGCCGAAGGCGACTTCGTGCCGTTGGCGGAGCAGGATTGCCTTCTATGGGACCGTGCCCTCATCGACGAGGCGGAAGCGCTGCTTTCCCACGCAGCGGCCAAGGGCGTCATCGGCCGCTACCAGCTTGAGGCGGCCGTGCAGTCCGCGCATGCGGCACGAAGGCTCACCGGCCGCACCGACTGGGTGGCAATCCAGGAACTCTACGACGCGCTGCTTTCGATCGCAGGATCGCCGGTGGTGGCGATAAACCGCGCGGTGGCGATCGCCGAGGCCGAGGGCGCAGTGGCCGGATTGGCGGCTCTTTACGTGCTGGGCGACGACAAGCGGCTTGACGAGTACCAGCCCTATTGGGCCGCACGCGCCGGTCTGCTGGCCAGGCTTGGTCAGGTACCGCAAGCCTGCGAAGCCTATGACCGGGCGATCGGCCTCGAGCGCGACCCGGCGGTGCGCCGGTTCCTGCAAGGAAAAAGAGCGGTGCTCAGAAATTGAGCTTCAGCCCGGCCACATCTCGTGCGAGGTGTTGAGCGTCTTCATCAGCGGATGGTCGCGCAACCGCGCCCACAGGCGTTCGATGTTCGGCCATGCCGTCCGCGCGCTGTCGATGTCGGGATACCAGGCCACCAGCATGACCAGATAGATGTCGGCCAGCGACATCCGGTCACCGACCAGCCAGTCACGGCCTTCGAGCGCGGCATCGAGAACGGCAAAGCCGCGGTCCATCTCGGCCACGGCCGCCTGCTTGACCGCCTTGGTGCCTTCGGGATCGGCAGTGTAGCGGTATGCGTAGTAGAAACGCAGCACCGCCGAATAGAGCACAGACGACATAAAGGCCATCCAGCGCAGGAAATCCGCGCGGGCAGGCGCTTCTGCTCCCGGCGCCAAATTGGCGTCGGGGTGGCGCTCGGCAAGCACGATGCAGATCGCCGCCGATTCGGTCATCGAGCTTCCGTCGGGCAAGGTCAGCACCGGCACCTGGTTCAACGGACTGATGTCGAGGAAGGCGGGATCGGGCCGGTCGGTCTTCGGCACGTCGATCTGCTCAAATGGTACATTGGCCAGCGCCAGCGCCGCCTCGACCACGAAGCCGCCGCTGCCGGGACGGGTATAAAGCTTGTACATAAATTCTCCCCCGGCCCGCGCAAAGCAGGCCGGGGGAGATATGAACCGGAAGCGGTGTGGCGCTCAAGCCGCTGATGGCGGCCACGGGCGTTTTTTCAGCGGGCCAGCTTGGTCACGAAGAAGCGTCGGATTACGATCCCAGCCCCTCGAACAGGATGGTCGACAGATAACGCTCGGCGAAGGACGGGATGACCACCACAAGGTTTTTGCCTTTGTTCTCCGGCCGCGAGCCGACGACGATGGCCGCCTGCAGGGCGGCGCCGGAAGAGATGCCGACCGGCACGCCTTCGAGGCGGGCGACGAGGCGGGCATTGGCCACGGAATCCTCGTTCGACACTTTGACGATCTCGTCATAGATCGTCGTGTCGAGGATTTTGGGCGCAAAGCCGGCGCCGATGCCCTGGATCTTGTGCGGGCCGGGCTGGCCGCCCGACAGAACAGGGGAGGAGTCCGGCTCGACGGCGACGACATGCACGGAGGGCTTGCGCTTCTTCAGCACCTGGCCGACGCCGGTGATGGTGCCGCCGGTGCCGATGCCGGCGACGAAGATATCGACCTCGCCCTGCGTATCGTTCCAGATTTCCTCGGCCGTCGTCGTGCGGTGGATTTCCGGATTGGC
>NZ_RZTF01000012.1:948-7075 GCF_004023175.1 Mesorhizobium sp. M7A.F.Ca.MR.362.00.0.0 | reverse complement strand
CTCGAACTGCTGCGGGATGATCGCATTGGGGATCGTCGCTGCCAGTTCGTCGGCCTTGGCGATGGCGCCCTTCATACCTTTCGGGCCTTCTGTCAGCACCAGCTCCGCGCCCAGCAGCGCCAGCATTTTCCGGCGCTCGATCGACATCGTTTCGGGCATCGTCAGGATCAGCTTGTAGCCCTTGGCGGCAGCGGCGAAGGCAAGCGCAATGCCGGTGTTGCCCGACGTCGGTTCGATCAGCGTGGTCTTGCCGGGAGAGATCTTGCCCGACGCCTCCAGCGCCTCGATCATCGCCACGCCGATGCGGTCCTTGACCGAGGCGATCGGATTGAAGAATTCGAGCTTGGCGATGAGATTGGCGACGATGCCCTTTTCCCGGGCGAACTTGTCGAGCCGCACCAGGGGCGTATCGCCGATCGTGTCGGTGATGGAACCGTAGACGCGGCCGCGGCCGGGCACGCGGGCTGATGTGGCGGGCTTCTTCATTTGTTTCGCTCCCAGAACTTCAGGCGAGTAAGGATTTCAGGCAAGATAGGACCTTCGACCGCGCAAGATAGACTGTCGATTGAAAATATCCGAGTGGGACCTGTGTCTAAAACAGTGCCGTCTCGGAAAAGCATTTCCCGCAAAGGCCTGTTTGCGAAATGCTTTGGCCGAAAGCTCGCTATTGGCGGGCGGCAATCGCTGCAGCGGCACCGACCATGAAACCGGCAGCCGTGCGGTTCAGCGCCTTGAGCGCGCGCGGAGATTTCAGGAACCAGCGCGCCTTGGCAGCCAGCGCAAGATACGGCACCAGCACCACCAACAGCACGACAACGGTCAGCGCGACGAGGATACCATACTCTGCCAGCGTGATGGTTTTCAGGTCGACGATGGTCGGCGTGATGGCGAGATAGAAGATCATCGTCTTCGGATTGCCGAGCGTGACAGTCAGGCCGGCGGCAAAGCTCGACAGCAATCCCGCCCTGCCCGTTCGGGCCTCGACGGTCTCGGGCGTGATGCCGCTGTTCCAGAAGCGCCAGCCGAGGAAGGCGAGATAGGCGACGCCGAGCCACTTGATGGCCAGGAAAACCATGCCGAAACTCTGTGCGACGAAGGCGAGGCCGAGCACCACGGCGGTCAGATAGGTGATGTCGCCAACCATCAGGCCAAAGGACATCGCCAGCGACGAGCGGAAGCCGGAGCCGAGCGCACGCGCGACCAGAGCGGTGATGCCGGGGCCAGGGATCGCGGCTGCGATGCCGAGGGCGGCGCTGTAGGCGAGGAATCCGGTAAGGGTCATGGCATTCGTCTCAGATCAGAATGCCTTGTCGCATGGGACCGGCTAAGATTGAATTCCCTGGGGTCGGATTCTATTGCACCAGATATCGGGGGCCTCGCCTTACGAAGCCCCCTCATCCGGCCGCTTCGCGGCCACCTTCTCCCCGCTGGGGAGAAGAGACGAGCGCGGGCCCGCCTACCTCCTCTACCCGCCGGGGAGAGGGCGGATTGTCCCGAATTGCTCTTCGCAATTCGGTTGGCAATCCGGGTGAGGGGGCCTGCGCTACCCGAGCAGATCAGGAGCGACCGTCGCCATGGGTGACACGCCAGATGGTGCCGTTGCCGTCCTCGCTGACGATCAGCGCGCCGTCGTTCGCCACCGCTACGCCGACCGGCCGGCCCCAGACCTCGCCGTTGGAGACGACGAAGCCGGTGATGAAATCCTCATATTCGCCGGTCGGCTTGCCGTCCTTGAACAGCAATCGCACCACCTTGTAGCCGGTCCGGTTGCCGCGGTTCCATGAACCGTGCAGAGCGACGAAAGCATCGCCCTTGTATTCGGCCGGAAAGCTCTTCCCTTCGTAGAAGGCGATGTTGAGCGGAGCCGAATGCGCCTGCATCAGCACATCGGGAACGGTCGTTTTGCCGGCAAGATCGGGGCGCTCACCCTTGTGGCGCGGATCCTCATTGTCGCCGATATAGTACCAGGGCCAGCCATAGAAGGCGCCCTCCTTGACCACGGTCGCGTATTCGGGCGGCACATTGTCGCCAAGCGCATCGCGTTCGTTGACGACGCACCACAGCGCGCCGGTCGCCGGCTGCACGGTCATACCCGAGCAGTTGCGCAGGCCGGTGGCAAAGATGCGGCCGTTCTTGCCATCGGGATCGAAGGCCAGCACGCCGGCGCGGCCGTCTTCGGAACCCCAGGCTGCACCCAACGGCTGCGACTTCGCCCAGGCGTCGAGGCCGCCCTTCGGTTCCTTGCCCATGCGCTCGGCCACATTCGATCCCGAGCCGACCGACAGATAAAGCGTCTTGCCATCCGGCGAGAAGGCGATGTCGCGGGTCCAGTGATGACTGGCAGGGATGTTGCCGACGATGGTTTCCGGATCGCCGGAGGCCTTCAGGTCGCCATTGCGGTAGGCAAAGCGCACGATGCTGTCGCTATTGGCGACATAGACCCATTGCGGGTCAGCGCCCGGCGGATAGAAGGCAATGCCATAGGGCCGTTTGAGACTGCCGGCAAAGATGCCGTCCTGCACAGGGCTCGCACCGCCTTCGGCGAGGCGATAGATGCGGACCTGGTTGGCTTTGCTGTCGGCGACGAACAGGTCGCCGTTCGGCGCGACGCGCACGACGCGTGGATTGTCGATGCCCGATGCAACCAGCTCGGCCGAGAACCCCGGCGGCAGTTGCAGCTTCGCGTCTGCCGGCATGTGCGCGACGCCAGCGCTGTTAGAGGTCGATCTGTTGGCATAGGGCTTAGGCAGATCATCCGGTTCGATCAGGCGGCGTGTGCCCGGCTTGTCCGCTCGCCAGTCACCGAAGGCGTCCGCGCCTTTCAGCACCGGCTCGTCCGCCTGCTGGGCGAATGAAGCGGTCGAGAGAAACAGTGCGGCGGAAAGTGCGGGGCCGGCAAAACGCATCATTCGGTCCTCCAATGTTTGGCGTGAAAACAGGAACGACCGGTTTCGTCGATCGTTCCACGGCACATGATGAGGTGGAGGAAGCTCCCGGTTTCCCGGTTCAGGTCCCGGCGGCGTAAAAATCGTCGTCGAGGCGTTTTTCCAACTCGACGAGGTCGGCCGGCAGCGGCAGGCCCATGGCGCGCATTTCCTGCAGTTTTTCGCGCAACTGCTCCTGGATCTCGTGCTGGTCTTCCGGCTGGTTGACCATCTCCTCCAGCAGGAGGCTGATCCGGGCCTTGAATTCTTCGAGCGCCATCATCGTCTCCTCGGTTGGATCAGCTCAGCGCAGCATGCGGGAAATCAGCTGCGCCGTATAGTCGACCATTGGGACGATGCGCGCGTAATTCAGCCGGGTCGGGCCGATGACGCCGAGCGCGCCGACGACGCGGGCATCCTTGTCGCGATAAGGCGCCACCACCAGCGACGAGCCCGACAGCGAAAACAGCTTGTTTTCCGAGCCGATGAAGATGCGCACGCCCGAGCCCTGCTCGGCGAGGTCAAGCAGCTGGATAAGCCCGTCCTGCGTCTCCATGTCCTCGAACAGATGCCGCAGCAGTTCGATGTCGGCCTGGGCGGTGACGTTTTCGAGCAGATTGGCGCGCCC
Source organism: Mesorhizobium sp. M7A.F.Ca.MR.362.00.0.0 (assembly GCF_004023175.1). Taxonomy (NCBI): domain Bacteria; kingdom Pseudomonadati; phylum Pseudomonadota; class Alphaproteobacteria; order Hyphomicrobiales; family Phyllobacteriaceae; genus Mesorhizobium; species Mesorhizobium sp. M7A.F.Ca.MR.362.00.0.0. Next base: position 3,523 of record NZ_RZTF01000012.1, on the reverse strand, counting down.
GCGCACGATGAGCCGTGCCGGCAGGCCGCTGTCGGCGCCGGCCCACACCGCCAGCCCCTTCTCGACCAGGTCCTGCGACAGCGTGTCGAGCGCGGCCCTGGTTTCTTCCTTGATGCGGGCAATCTCGATCCGCGCCTCGGCCAGCGTGCGGCCGCGTATATGGGCGTTGAGGAAATTCGAGGCCTCGTGCAGTTGCGAGACGGTGATGCCGGCGGGCAGCTCGACGACGCGGTTTTCGACGTCGCCATTCTGCGACACCAGCACCGCCAGCGCCTTGGTCGGTTCGAGCTGGATGAATTCGATGTGCTTCAGCGCCACCTCGTTCTTGGCGGCCAGCACCAGGCCGGCGCCGCGCGACATGCCCGACAGCATCTGGCTGGCCTCGGTCAGCATGTGTTCCAGCGTCGCGCCCGAGCCGGACGCCCGCACCTGTGCCTCGATGGCGCGGCGCTCCTCGTCGGAAAGGTCGCCAAGCTCCATGAAGGCATCGACGAAGAAACGCAGGCCGGCCTGCGTCGGCAGCCGGCCGGCCGAAATGTGCGGCGCGTAGATCAGGCCGAGATGCTCGAGGTCGCTCATGACGTTGCGGATGGTCGCCGGCGACAGCGAGGACGGCAGGATGCGCGACAGGCTGCGCGAGCCCACGGGTTCGCCGTCTCTTAGATAGGAGTCGACGATACGCCGGAAGATGTCGCGCGAACGCATGTCGAGCGACTGGAGCGCGGGCGACTGCGAAGCGGGATCGACTGCCTTGGTCATACGGCCAAAAACCTCCGGCCCAAGGATACAGACTTACACTGCACCCGCGCAACCCGGTGTCTGTGTGAGATCACCCGGTGTCTGAGTCCGATCGTCAGGCCATTTTCCTTTGCGCCACGGGGCCCATGCGGTTACAAGCCGGCCAAGATTCCGAAAAATGACAAGAAAGCAGCCTGAATGCGCCCTTCCAAACGCCAATTCGACGAAATGCGTGCCATCTCCTTCGAGCGCGGCGTCTCCAAGCATGCCGAAGGCTCATGCCTGGTGAAGTTCGGCGACACGCATGTCCTGTGCACGGCCAGCCTCGAGGAAAAAGTGCCGGGCTGGATGCGCAATTCCGGCAAGGGCTGGGTGACGGCGGAATACGGCATGCTGCCGCGCTCGACCGGCGAGCGCATGCGCCGCGAGGCTTCGGCCGGCAAGCAGGGCGGCCGCACGCTCGAAATCCAGCGGCTGATCGGCCGTTCCCTGCGCGCCGTGGTCGACCTGCAGGCGCTTGGCGAGCAGCAGATCACCGTCGACTGCGACGTCATCCAGGCCGATGGCGGCACCCGCACCGCATCGATCACCGGCGGCTGGGTGGCGCTGTATGACTGCCTGCGCTGGATGGAAGCGCGCCAGATGGCCAGCGTCGCCAAGGTGCTGAAGGACCATGTCGCGGCGATCTCCTGCGGCATCCATGACGGCCAGCCGGTCATCGACCTCGACTATATCGAGGATTCTTCGGCCGGCACCGACGCCAATTTCGTCATGACCGGCAAGGGCGGCATCGTCGAGATCCAGGGCACCGCCGAGGGCGAGCCCTTTTCGGAAGAGCAGTTCGCCGACTTGATGGGTCTGGCCAAGAAGGGCATCCAGAGGTTGGTGAGTTTGCAGCAGATGGCGGTGGCTTAGTTTTTCGATGCCGAATTTGAGCGCCCCCCTCTGGCCTGCCGGCCATCTCCCCCTCAAGTGGGGAGATTGGCGACTTCTGCGTTGTCGCGCAACGTGCAACGCCGGAGATTGGCGAATACCGAAATGGCATCCGATCTCCCCCCTTGAGGGGGAGATGGCCGGCAGGCCAGAGGGGGGCGCCTCGTGACGCCCTCGGCCATCCTTGAATCCGCTCTCTACGTCACCGATCTTCCCGCAGCGGAAACCTTCTACACCGACATCCTCGGCCTCAATCTCCTCGGCAAGGTCGACGGCCGCCACCTCTTCTTCCACTGCGGGCCGGGCGTGCTGCTCGTCTTCAACGCCGAGGCGACGAAAGTGCCGCCGGCGCCTGACGCCAGGCTGCCGGTGCCGCCGCATGGCGCGGTCGGCGAGGGCCATCTGTGCTTTGCTGCGACCGCCGATGAAATCGCCGGCTGGAAAGCCCATCTGGAGGCAAAGAAGATCGCCATCGAGAGCGAAATCGAGTGGCCGCAGGGCGGCCGTTCGATCTATATACGCGACCCCTCGGGCAATTCGATCGAATTCGCCGAGCCACGAATCTGGGGCCTTTGATGCATTCTCTTGATGGCAAGAAGATCGTCGTCGCCAGCCACAATGAAGGCAAGCTGCGCGAATTCGCCGACCTGATGGGGCCGTTCGGCTTCGAAGCCAGGTCAGCCAAGGAGTATGGCCTGCCGGAGCCGGACGAGACCGGCACCACCTTCGAGGAGAACGCCTACATCAAGGCGCTCGCCGCCGCCAAGGCGACCGGCCTGCCGGCGCTGTCGGACGATTCCGGCCTGTGCGTCGACGCGCTTGATGGCGCGCCCGGCGTCTACACCGCCAACTGGGCCGAAACCCCGGATGGCAGCAGAGATTTCGGCATGGCCATTCAACGCAC
>NZ_RZTF01000012.1:0-938 GCF_004023175.1 Mesorhizobium sp. M7A.F.Ca.MR.362.00.0.0 | reverse complement strand
GCCATGCAACGCACCGAAGTGGCGCTGCAGGAAGTCGGAGCGGCCTTGCCGCAACAGCGCAAGGGACGCTTCGTCGCCGTCATCTGCCTGGCGTTTCCCGACGGCGAGGCCGAATATTATCGCGGCGAGGCCGAGGGCACGCTGGTCTGGCCGCCGCGCGGCGAACTCGGCTTCGGCTATGATCCTGTGTTCCTGCCCGATGGCTTCGAGAAAACCTTCGGCGAGATGAGCGCTGAGGAAAAGCATGGCTGGAAGCCCGGCCAGGCCACGGCGCTGTCGCACCGCGCGCGTGCCTTCCAGAAATTCGCCGAGGCGAGATTGGGCTCGGCATGAGCATGCTGCTCGACCGGGCGCCCGGCTTCGGCGTCTATGTCCACTGGCCATTCTGCGCGGCCAAATGCCCCTATTGCGACTTCAACAGCCATGTCCGCCACCAGCCGGTCGACCAGGAGCGCTTTGCCGCCGCCTTCGAGGCCGAACTGGCGACGATGCGCGAGCGCACCGGGCCGCGCGAGGTGACCAGCGTTTTTCTCGGCGGCGGCACCCCCTCGCTGATGAAGCCGGAAACCGTGGCCAGGGTTCTGGACGCCGTGGCGAAGAACTGGACTGTGCCTGACGGCATCGAGGTGACGCTGGAGGCCAATCCGTCCTCGGTCGAGGCCGAACGCTTTCGCGGCTATCGGGCGGCCGGCGTCAATCGCGTGTCGCTCGGCGTTCAGGCGTTGAACGACAAGGATTTGCGCTTCCTCGGCCGGCTGCACAATGTCGAAGAGGCGCTGCATGCCATCGGCCTGGCGCGAGAAATTTTTCCGCGGCTATCCTTCGACCTGATCTACGCCCGCCCCGGCCAGACGCCGGAGGCTTGGGCATCGGAGCTGGAACAGGCGATCGGCCATGCCGCCGATCATCTGTCGCTCTATCAGCTGACCATCGAGGAA
>NZ_RZTF01000129.1:0-15514 GCF_004023175.1 Mesorhizobium sp. M7A.F.Ca.MR.362.00.0.0 | reverse complement strand
TCCTTCGCGCTCCCCGCTGTCCCGCCTGCCTTCGGCAAATTGGCGGGTATAAGAAACGTGCCCCTCAGCCCGGCCCACCCAAGCGTGGCGGCAGCGGGGCGAGCACGTCCTCCACCGAAAGCGTCCGCGCCTCGGAGGGCAGCATGATCGGGATGCCGTCACGCACCGGATAGGCAATCTTGGCGACCCTGGAAATCAGTTCGCCGCGCTCTGGATCCCAGGCCAGCGGCCCCTTGGTCAGCGGGCAGGCCAAGAGTTCCAGCAGCTTGGGGTCGACCTTCTTCCCGTCACGTCCGTCCGCCATCGCGCCCTCTTACTGCAAACTCGAGCCAAAATCCTCATTCTCGCGCGCCAGCGCCATTTCGGTGATGGCGATCAGCGTCTCCGCCCGGGTCTTCAGGTCGGCTGCTTCGAGCAGCGCCTGTTTCTCGGCCGGCCCGTAGGGCGCCATCATCGACAGCGCATTGACCAGCATGGCATTTTCGGCGCGGCTGACGCTTTCCCAGTCGGCCTCCAGATCGTTGGCCTGCAGATAGGCGCGAAACGCCTTGAGCAGCGATGGCCGGTCGATCTCGTTGTCCGCCTGATCCTCGTCGAGATCGGCAAGGAAAGGCGCGGGCTTGCACTGGCGAAACGGCGTCTTGACCGTCAATTCGTGAGCGATGCGGAACCGGCACACGCCCTGCAGCGAAATCAGGTAGCGGCCGTCGCCACTTTCGGAGAAGGCGATGATGCGCCCGGCGCAACCGACATTGCAGAGCTCCGGCTCGCCATCGCCGCGCAAGGCGCCATCGAGACTGGGCTGGATGACGCCGATGAGCCGCGAGCCGGCAATCGCCTCGTCCACCATCTGCAGATAGCGCGGCTCGAAGATGTTGAGCGGCATGCGGCCTCCCGGCAGCAAAAGCGCACCCTCGAGCGGAAAGATCGGGATCGTCGACGGCAAATCCTTGGCGAGCCGGTAATGCGCGTTTCCCGCTTGCACCATATTCCTCCGATCGCTTCACCAGAAGCGCGTCATACCAGCTAATCTGGCGCAGTCGTCGCCGACGCCAAGCCCGTGCGGCAAAACAACCGGCAGCCGGCTCAGGAGAACAGCAGCGCCGACAATTTGCGGCGCGCCGCCAGCGTCGCCTCGTCGGTCATGCCCCAGGCCTCGAACAGCTGCAGCAATTGCGTCCTCGCGCCATCCTCGTTCCAGGCCCGGTCGGCCTTGATGATGGCCAGCAGATTGTCGGCCGCGGCCGTACGGTCGCCGTTGGCGTTCTGGATCATGGCCAGATCGAAGCGCGCCTGGTGATCTCCGGGATTTTCCGCCAGCCGGCGCTCGAACTCGGCTGGATTGCCGAGAGCCGCCGTCTGCGCCGCAACCGCCATCCTGGCGCGAAGGGCTGCCAGCGGCGGCGCATCCTTCTTGGCCTCCGGGGCCGTTGCCAAAAGCGCCTCGGCGCCTTCCGTGTCGCCGGCGTCGAACAACAGTTCGCCCAGTCCGGCGATCGCCTCGATCGTCTCCGGCGCCTGCGCCAGGATGGCGTCATAAATGTCGGCCGCGGTCTGCATGTCGCCGGCGTCGCGCGCCTCGGTGGCCGCGGCCAGGGCTTCGGCCACCGGCGGCGCGCCATTGCCCTTGCCGCCGACCTTGGTGATGAATTCGTTGATCTGGCTCTCCGGGATGGCGCCCATGAAGCCATCGACCGGCTGGCCGTCCTTGAAGGCGATGACCGCCGGGATAGACTGGATGCCGAGCTGGCCGGCGATCGAGGGATGGTCGTCGATGTTCATCTTGACCAGCTTGACCCTGCCGCCGGCGGCCTTGACCGCCTTCTCCAACTGCGGCGTCAACTGCTTGCAAGGCCCGCACCAGGGCGCCCAGAAATCGACCAGCACCGGCTGGCGGCGCGATTCCTGGATGACATCGGCGGCAAAGGCAGCCGTCGTCGTGTCCTTGATCACATCGGCGGGAGCGGCGGGCGCATCGCCAAGCGCGACTTTCGCCGGCGCCGGCGCGGCTCCACCATACTGCACCGAGGTGGTGTACTGGCCGCCATTGCCGCCAAAGGAGCCGCCGAACGGATTGTTGTCGCTCATCTCTCTACCCTTCCGTGGCGCCGCCGGCCGGCGGCCAGGCGCCCTATGCTTCAGACCATCTGACTCAAGCCATCCATGTGGCGATCACACGGAGACTTTCAAGATAGCAGCATCGTGCCCGGTTGCCTCGACGAATCTGATCAGGTCGCGCGCCGCGATCGATGTCGTCGCCTCATTGGTCAGCGGATGCCCATTGATGACCGCATGCTCCATCAAATCCTTGTCGAGCACGAGCTTGACCCTGTTTGCCGTGTCGTTGATGACGCCAAAGACCGTGACGGCGCCCGGTGTGACGCCGAGCAGCTCCATCAGCATCTCCGGCTTTCCGAAGGAAACCCGGCTGGCGGCGCCGATCACCTGGTGGATCTGCTTCAGGTCGACGACCGCGTCCTCGCCGACGGTGACCAGGAAGAAATTGTCCTTCTTGTCCTTCAGGAACAGGTTTTTCGTGTGCCCGCCGGCGATCTCGCCGCGCAGTGCCTGCGAATCGGCGACGGTATAGAGCGGCGGGTGGCGCTTCGTCGACGTGGCAATGCCGAGTTCGGCAAGAAAGGCCATCAAATCGGCTTCGGTCTTCGGCATCGGTTTCGTCCCGTTTCTCAAGCCAGCCGTTTACGGCCAATGGGGCAGCCGACACAAGACCGTCATGCGACATCATGGTGAGCGGCACCGCCCTTCGCGCTGGCGCCTCGCCGCCCGCCACTCACGCGCCCGCCGGCGGCTTGCCGGCCCCGCGCATCGTGTCGCAAAAAGCCTGCGATTTCCCTGTTGCAATCGCCGCGCTCTTCAGCCATATAGGCCCGGCTTGCGGCCAAGACGCCGCGCGAGCGGGTGTAGCTCAGGGGTAGAGCACAACCTTGCCAAGGTTGGGGTCGAGCGTTCGAATCGCTTCACCCGCTCCAAATCTTCTTTAGATTTGAAAAGCATAAAGGGCCCGGGTAACCGGGCCTTTTTGCTATCTGGCGCCGGGGAGCGGGGGGACGACGTTTCCAGCCGAAGCCGGGAACGTAGGGCTGCCCATCCGACCTGGGTGTTGAGCCTCAACAGGTTGTCCGCGCGTAGAGCGAGGCGGCTCCGGAATTTGCGTCGCGGGCGATCGATATGCCATGGATAATCGGCCAACGGCTTTCGCTTCCATTTCGCGACCATGACGGCCGAGACCGCGAATCGGGCGCGAGCGACCTCCAGCGGCGTTGGCGCCGAGCAGGTAAATCAGCTAGAACTAACTCAGGCGGAACAATTGTCTGCGATTTCAGGAGACGACATGTCCGAGGAGCATGTTGAGCGTCGGCTGGCGGCGATCCTGGCCGCGGATGTGGTCGGCTATAGCCGTCTTATGGAGGTCGACGAAGAGCACACGCTCAATCTCCTTCGGCAGCATCGACGGGAGTTCTTCGATCCGACCGTCACCAAGCACGGCGGGCGCATCTTCAAAGTGATGGGTGACGGCTTTCTGGTCGAGTTCGGCAGCGTAATCAATGCGGCGCGCTGCGCGGTCGAGATCCAGCGCGGCATGCCCGAGCGGAATGCCGGCATCCCCGAGGATCGGCATTTCAAGTTTCGCATGGGCATCAACCTTGGCGACATCATCGTCGACGGTGATGATTTCCAGGGCGACGGTGTCAATCTTGCGGTGCGGCTGCAGGGCCTCGCGATGCCCGGCGGCATTGCCTGCTCGGAAGCGGTGCGCCATGCGGTCGGCAACAAGCTGGGCGTCGACTTCGCCGATCAGGGCACCAGGACCGTCAAGAACATTGCCCAGCAGGTGCATGTCTACTTCGCCAACTGGGACCAGGGCGTGTCTTATGTCGAGACGCATGTTGCGGCCAGAACCGTCCAGACGCTGGTGCGGTCCGACAAGCCGTCGGTGGCGATCCTGCCATTCGCCAATCTTAGCGCTGATCCCGACCAGCAGTATTTCAGCGATGGCATCACTGAAGACATCATAACCGACCTCTCGAACGTCTCCGGCCTGTTCGTGCTCAGCCGCAATACAGTCTTCGCGTTCAAGGGCAGGACCGACAAGATGGAACGCATCGCCAGGGAGCTTGGCGTCGGCTACATTGTCGAGGGCAGCGTCCGCAAGGCGGGAAACCGGGTCAGGATCAATGCCGAGTTGATCGAGGGCGCCACGGACGGACACGTTTGGGCTGCCCGCTACGACCGCGACCTCACCGACATCTTCGCCGTGCAGGACGAAATCGCCAAAGCGGTCGTGGCGCAGCTCAGGGTCAAGCTCCTGCCTGAGGAGAGGAAAGCTATCGAGCAGGCGCCGACGGACAATGTGGAAGCCTATACGCATTACCTTCGAGGGCGCGATTACAGCCACATCGCGACCAGAGCCAACCACCTGATGGCCAGACAAAGCTATATCAGGGCCATTGAGCTCGATCCGGGATATGCCCGTGCCTATGCAGGTCTGGCGGTCTGCGACGTACGCCTTCAGTCGAACTACGGCTCACCGATCCATGTGGACGACATTCTCGCGACCGCGGACAAGGCCCTGGCCCTGGACGCGAATTTGGCCGAAGCGCATTCAGCCAGGGGCTTTGCCCTGTCCCTCGCCGATCGCCGTTCCGAGGCTGCGGCGGCGTTCGAACAGGCTCTTACGCTCGACGCCAATTGCCACGAGGCCAATCGTTACTATGCCGAGTTTTGCGTAACCGGCGGCCAGTTCGAGTTCGCCGCCACGTACTTCATGCGCGCGATGGAAATCAAACCGTCCGACTACGGCGCACCGGTGATGCTGGTGAACGTCTTTCGTACTCTCGGCCAACAGAACGACGCGGAGCTTTATGCACGAATCGCATTGGAGAGAGCTGAAGAGGAACTCCGTTTGCATCCCGAGAACGCCAATTGTGCCTGCCTAGGGGCTATCGTGCTGGCCTTCCTTGGTGAACGCGATAGGGCGGCCAAGTGGCTTGACCGGTCTCTGGCGATCGACCCTAACGATATCAACGTCCAATACAACGCAGCTTGTACCTATGCGTTGCTGGGGGAGTTCGAACGTTCGATCGACCTTTTGGAAGCGTGGCTGCCGCAGGCTGGCGCCGAGATGAGACTCTGGTTCAAGAACGATTCCGATTTCGCCTCTGTTCGCAGTCATCCTCGCTACCAGAAGTTGCTCCAGCTGCTGCAGTAGCGATACGCATTGTTCTTGAGTCAAATTGTCGCCGATAATCAAGAATCGGCCTTCAGGAAGATTTACCCGAAAAACCAACGCCCTCGCCATCCCGCGGATATTATGTTACGTAACTAATATAACCGAGAGGTGGGGAATGGGTACCCGGTTCAGGTTGTTCGTTCAGCCTCCGTTCGAAGACCCTACGTCAAGTCCCGAGATCATTACGGTTTCTTCCCCGCGAGGCAGTGTCGGACCTGGCCCATCCGACGATCGTATGTATGTCGTCGAGCCGGCCGACAAGATGCGGCCCTATGGCGTCAACCACGGTCCGTTGGGCACGCCCTTCATCTCCCTGCCGCCCTGGACGCGAGCGATCCTCGATCCGGCCATTCCCGACGAGGAAGGCAACTTCGATCACTATCAGCCCTCGACGCCCGGCTTCGAAGCAGCGCACGCGTTCGGATGCGTGCGCTTCACGCTCGACGTTTGGGAGCGTTACATCGGCCAACCGCTCGTCTGGCATTTCCACGATCACCACGACCGTCTGGAAATCTCGATCCTGCCGGATTGGGACAACGCTCAATACGGCTATGGCTTCCTCGAGCTCGGCAGCCAATTCACGAAAGACGGACGCGCGCTCCCCTTCAGCCTCGACTTCGATATTATCGCGCATGAGGTTGGCCATGCGTTCGTCTACAGCGTCCTCGGCATACCCAAGCCGGGAGCTGAGTTCCCCGAATATCTGGGCTTTCAGGAGGCCTTTTCCGACTGCGTTTCGTTGATCGCGGCCATGCATTTTCCATCCGTGATCGAAAACGTTCTGACGGTGACGCGTGGGAACCTCTACATCGCCAATCAACTCTCTCGCTTTTCGGAATTTTCACCGCACCGCCAGATACGCGAGGCCAACAACAAGCTGACGATGGCCGATTTCGCGGACGGCTGGACCGACGAGCATGCCTTGTCGCAACCTCTAACGGGTGCCGTCTTCGACATTCTGGTCGATGTCTTTCACGAGAGCTTGGTGGATCGAGGACTGATTTCGCCGGAGGCCGAAGATCTTGCCGACCTCGCCGAGATCTACCCAACCGCCGAGGCGCCGCTCCAGAAGGTCTTTGACCGCGATTTCACGCGCAATCCAGACGGTTTCGTCGAAGCGCTGCTCGACGCGCGCGATATCGTGGGTACCTATCTCGCCGAGACGCTGTGGGCTCTCGCCCCGGATTTCCTGGACTATCGTGACGTGGCGAGAACGATGCTCGCGGTCGACGACCGTGTGACCGGAGGAGAACTATCAAGCATCATCTTCCGGGATTTCGACCGAAGAGGGATTTTTCGCTACCGTGCCGGGCCTCGCCTGACGAAGCCAGACCGAAAGAGCCATGTTCATGAGGGTCGAACCGCTCGTCCACGGGATCAGGTGCGTCTCCCGGATATGAGCTATTTCGAGAAATATTGGATGTCCAGAAGTGGCGCCGAGCTTTGATCGACATTGCAGAGTATGGGGTGATCCATGATAACTGAAACCATTTTAAATACCTCGGCCATACACTTGTTCGGTAGAGTTCTTGAAGATTTGAAGCTGAAGAAGAGGATCGATGGGGGACGGCCTCCAAGACCTGGCAATAACAGATTCCTGCAGAACCAGATCGACGCCTCCGGCAGCCTGCTGGCAAGGATCTATGCATTCACCTTCGAGGCGCAGTTCTACGAGCTGGCCAGACCGACCATACTTCTTGTTCATGGGCCTGGCACCGCGGTTGATTATCCAGCTCCGGCGGACACCGATCTGAAGGTCATGAGCCGCGGTCCAAGCGACCCTGCCTATACCGGACTTTCATCGCAGATAGGCTCATTTGCCCGCGGAATGCAGGTCTGGGTGTACGACAAGAGTGACCTGACAATGCGGCTGGAGCTCGACACGGGAACGCTCGAAGATGTTCTGTTGGGTGCAGAGCTGGACCCGCATTCGTTTGGCCGGTCGGGTGGAGCAATGGGAAGATCTGGTGGTGCGATGGGGCGATCGGGCGGCGCCATGGGCAGGTCTGGCGGTGCGATGGGGCGGTCCGGTGGCGCAATGAACCGCAACGGGCGCGGCGATCTCGACTAGCGTTCCCGATTGTCATTTGAGAATGCCAAAGGGAGATGGATCATGGCAAGAGTAGATATAGTGCGCGTCGATACACCTGAAGGGAATGCTGTAAGAGCCGGAGAGCCGATTACTGTGAGCGTGACGGTCTCCCCGGACCGGGGCTGGTTTAACGACACAGAGTACCTGGTAATTGATTTTATTTATGCTGACACTTCAGACATAGCCTCATGTTTATTAATCAACGACAACGACACTAACATCGAAGACACAACAACAATTAACTTTAAGCTTAAAGCGGAATCCGGCGCTCTGACCGGAGAATACTATGTTCGGATCACAAATAATTACTTCGAGGAGACCATCGTAAGCGGCCCTGAAGACGGAACTATCACTGTGTCCTCAAGTTAATCACTTGCGCTGTTGTCACGATCAATCTAGTGCGAGCCAGGGTGAAATCAGCTCGCTGGCCGCCCCGCCTTCCGCAGCGACGCCTGATGCACCAGCGAGGTCCAGCTGTTGGTCGAGGCGAGGTGGCAATAGAGCAGGCCGAGCGCGCCTGATTTGCGCAGGTCGAGAAACGCCTCGTCGCTCAATTTGTTGAAGGCCGGCTCGTCGATCACCTGGAAATCGGTGAGGTTGAGCACCTCGCCGCCTTCCAGTGTCACCTTGCTCTGGCGTGGCGAAAACAGGCCGTGCGCATCGATCTTTTCGACCATCTCGCGGGTGGCTCGGAAGTCGATCTGGAACTGATTGCAGAAGGCGAGCGCCTGTTTGGTCGCTTCGGTTGGCTCGTTGCCGGTGAAGAACGGCAGGATCTTGTCATCGCGGGACGGCGCCAGCAACTGGTCGACGATGCGGTCGCTGGCCCGTTCGACGCACAGCGTCAGCCGGCCGGCCGATGTCGGGTCTTCGGCCAGGATGAAGGGATAGCGGCGGACATAGGCGGGGATGTAGTGCGGCGCGGTCCATTTGCCTTCGGCATCGACGAACAGGTTCTCGTTCTGGCGCACGCCGGTGATGATCACCGGCGCCTTGGCCGGGCCGATAAAGACGATCGGGTAGGAGCGCATCGCCGCCGGCATTTCCGACGCCACCACCGGAATGGCGTGCGCCGAGCGGGCGAAGCCGAAATCGCTGCGTGCAGTCAGGCCGAGCGAGCCGTGCCGCGCCGGGTTGAGCGCCTCGGGCCTCGAATAGAACAGCGGCATCGCGTCGCCCGTCACTTCCGTCTTTGCATCAGCCATCATCCGTCTCCCGCACGCCCATCAGGCTGCCAATGGTCCCGAAGCCGGGATCTATGCTTGTTTGCGCTGATCTTGGGTCGAAAGGAACCCCGCGCAGGAACAAAGTACTACAGCGTCTCTCGCGCGCATAAAAGGACAGGCGGTGCTGTATTTTGGGATTGCGGCGGTCGATTGTCTTGGGGACACGACCGCCAGCCTGCCCGCCTCTGGACAGCTTGCGGCGAAGCGGCGACAGTGCCTCCACTGGAGCAATTCCAGGAAAAGTGTGGAGCGGTTTTCCCCTGGCAATTGCGAAGAAACAAAAGCCGGATCAGCGATCCGAACGCTGAACCGCTCCGGCGGACAGATTGAGGCAAACGGGATGGCGGATTTCGAGCAGGGACAAACCTTCACCATCGAAGCCGGGGGCCAGCAAATCCCGCTCGAACTGAGCGCGGTCAAGCCCATCGCCGCCAGCCCGCGCCCGGGCGGCGGTTTCTCGCTGCTGTTCAAAGGCCCGCGCGACATCGCACTGCCGCAGGCGACCTATCTTTTCACCGGGGAAAGCGGCAGCCACGAGATCTTCATCGTGCCGGTCGCCGCCGATGCGACGGGGCGGCTGTACGAGGCGGTGTTCAATTAGGACCCAGTTTTGGGCTGCATGCAGGCCTATCGCATCGTGACAGGGCCTGATGCGACAATCCTTGCCGCCGGCGCCGCCCCTCACTGTCCTGCCGGACATCTCTCCCCGTAAACGGGGCGAGAGTGGCTGGCTGCGACGCCGACGCCTTTCTTGCAACGCTGGAGATTGGCGAAATCCGCGATGAAAGCGTCCCTCTCCCCGTCACTATACGGGGAGAGGATGCCGGCAGGCAGGTGAGGGGCAGCGCAAACGATGACCATAGACAATGATCGCATCTGCCAACAAATCGGTTCCGACGATCATAGATCGTCGCCCCCCGGCGGCGCACAGGCCATCAGGTCATAAACGCCCTTGTCCTCGACGACCGCGAAGCCGAGCGCGACATAAATCCGTCTCGCCGGATTGTGCTTCTCGACATGGATCGACGCTGATTTGCCGGCTAACCATGCCTCGTCGATGAGGTCGCAGAGCAGTGCGGTGCCGTAGCCCTTGCGGCGATGATGCGGCAGGAAGGCAATGTCGATGATGCGGTGCTGGGTTGGCCAGCACTCGATATAGAGGCGGCCGATGTCTTCGCTATCGCGTTCCACCACCAGCCAATCGGCCTCGGGATAGTGTTTTCGGTAATGCGCGTGCTGGGCCTGGAACTGCATGCCGAGGAATTCGGCCTTCTGCGCCTCGCTCCACGACGTCACCGCGAGTTCTTCGAAGCGGGTCGAGGCATAGAGCCGCGACAGGAACGGCAAGTCCGCCTCCACTGCCGCACGAAAGCGGAGCCCGGCCGTGTCAGACCGGGGCCAGACCGGACGGGCCTGCTTGCCTTCCGCCACGCTGCCGGAAATCAACCGTCAGACCGGCGGCGTCAGGTCGCGCACGACGACGATCTGCTTGAGATTGTTGTCGGTCAGCGACGTCCAGTTATACTCCCATTCGGAACTGTCGACGCCCATCTGGTTGATCGTCCACAGCCCGTTGGTGCCGTCCGGCATGAGCGCCAGGCTGAACAAAGCGAGCCGGCCGTCGGCATTGTAGTTGAGCGTCAGGCGCGTCGGGCGAAGGGATGCGCCGAAATCGCGCCATCCCGACCAGTTCTGGGTATAGGCATCCCATTGCGCGTTGAATTGGAGGAAGTGCTGCTGGTCGGCCGCGACCAGCACGATATCGCCGTCGCCCTGGATGCCGGCAGCAAGCGCCTGGTTGGGCGCCCTGGAGTAGCCGGGTGTCGCCCACTGCGTCCACGTATCCGATCCGGCGGGCATCTGGCGCGTGTGCAGCACCTGGCCGTTCTGGGTCAGGGCGAACAAATTGGTGGCGCCCAGCGGGCCGATGACCGGCGCCATCTCGATGAAGCCACCTGTCTGGGTCGTGTCGATCTGCACCCAACCCGTCCAGTCGGCGGCCTTCAGGGCCTGCGCCTTCGCCTGCTGGCAGCGATAGAGATGCAGGTTCGAATTGATGCCGAACAGCGCGATGCGGCCGTCACCCTGGCGTATCGCCGAAACCGTCACCAGGCCGCCGGGGATCTGGATCCAGTCGCTCCACGGTTTGGCCGGCGGCGTCAGCACGTCGACGGTGACGACGATCGGTGTCGTCGTGCCGGGCGGCGTGATGGTTTTCTGCACCTGCACGATCTGGTCCGGATTCTGGTAGATCCACCAGATGCGGCCCTGATTGTCGGTGACGAAGACCTCGATGCGGCCATCGGCATCGCGCGCCATCGAAAGCTTCTGATAGGAGGTGGCGCCGGGCGGCGTGCCGATGCTCATCGGCGCGGTCCATTTCTCGACCGGGCCGATCTGGTTGGCGTCTTCGGTGATGAAGGACAGATTGGTGGTTCCCGATGGCTGCGCGACCACGGCGACACGGCCGTCCTTGGTGAGGCCCGCCGTCATGATCACCCAGGCGCCGGGCGCGATGAACGACCAGGCCGAGGGCCATGGCCCGTTCGGCGAAAGCTGCGCCTTCTGGATCAACTGCCCCTTGGCGGAATCGATCCCCACCACCATCAGCCGCGACAGTTCGAAAAACGACGTGCCGGCCGGCTTGTGCTGGAAAATGGGTGGAGGGCTGGACGGCGCCGGGCGGGCCCTGGAAGCCGCTTTCGGCGCCGGCGTCTTCGCTGCGGGGACCTTCGACTTCGGTTCTGCGTTCTTGGCCATCGTACGGTCCTGCCCTTTCGGTTCGGAATTCAGCTTCTTGGCGGGAAGACGCCCTGCAGCGCGATGCAGAAATAGCAGGTGAGATAGGGCTGCATGTTGTTGTGCGGCTGGTCGCCGCCGGCAGGGGGGAGCGCTTGAGGGCTCATCTGCGTCAGGTTGGCCGCCGGGGTATAGATTGTTGCGTTGGTGGATTTGGCCAGGCTTCGCGTCGAGGACGGCGCATTGAGTTCGCCTAGGTCGATGTCATGGTCGCGCATTGCGTGGGTGTGGTTAGGAATCTCCGATTCGAGCAGGCTTACCGTTTCCGTACCGTCGGTCTCGCCGAGATCGTGCAGCGAAAGCCCTGGTCCTTGCCCCGGGTGCATCGGCAAGCGGCCCTGAAGGTCGGGCAAGGCAAAATTGCTTTTGCCATTGCCGCCATAGGTCGTGCCCAGCAACGAGAACAATGCCGTGTTCTGCGACAGCGGCAGCAACTGCCCGTCGCACCACGCCCAGCCCCTGGGCGCGAAATAAAAGGGGAAGATTCGGATTTCGGCGACGAACGGGTCAGCCATGATGTCCCTCTCAGGTCGGCGACGGAAAGATGCCGAAAAGTGAAATGATAAAGCTGATGCAAAGATACGGCTGGAAATTGCTGTGCGGCTGGCTGCCGCCAACGGCTGTTACAGCCTGCTGGGCCATGTCGGTATCGGTCGTGTCCTGGATGTAGGGCAAGGCGCCACCGCCAATCTGTGCAACGACCTTCCCGCTGGGACTTGTATCTTGACCAATGTTCAGGGACGCGACCATCGGATGGCTGTGTGAAGGAATCTGGGAAATTGTCAGATTGACTTCCTCCACGCCTCCCGTCTCCGCAAGAATAAAGCCGCTGCCCTGATGGAGCGGAACACGGCCTTGCAGGTCGGGCAGCGCGAAGGTGCTCTGGCCATCGCCACCATAGGTCGTGCCAATCAGCTGGAACAGTGTCTCGTTCTCCGAGATCGGCAGAAGCTGTCCCTCGCAGAACATCCAGCCGGCCGGCGCAAAATTGCCGGCAAACATGCGTATCTCACCAACATAAGGCTGTGCCATGACCGCGCCTCCTTAATTCGGCGAAGGGAAAATGCCCTGCAGGGCAATGCAGAAGCTCAGCGTCAGGAACGGCTGCATGTTGAGATGTGCCTGACTGCCGCCGACACTGGTAATTGTGCTCGGGCTCAGCGTCGTCACGTTCGCGAAATCGCTATACAGCCGCCCCGGAACCACCCCCAAAACGTTCCCCGCACCATCCTGGCTGCTACCGGTGTTTGTGCTTGCCTGCGCAAAGTGAACGTGTGTCGGTATTTCGGAAATCGACAGCGTATGGCTTTGCTCGCCACCGCGCTCGCCTAGTGTGTGACCGCTCCCAACGTGGATCGGGATACGTCCCCTATAATCGGGCAGCGCGAAATTGACTTGGCCGTCACCGCCGAAAGTGGTTCCGAGCAGTGAAAATAGCGCCTGGTTCTGGTTGATCGGCAAAAGCTGCCCGTTACAGAGCGCCCAACCCTTGGGCGGGAAGACAAAGGACATAATCCTGATTTCCGATAGAAATGGCTCGGCCATGTCTCGCGCCCTCATTAGATATCGGTAGAATACACAGACCGGCAGATAAGTCTACTTGGCTCTTTGATAAATGAAGTATTTTATAAAATAATATGAAGTATTTAAACGGCGAGAAGCCCGGGAATATAATCATATACCTACGGGCTTTAGCGTCGCGCTAAGCTCACGACGTTGGGCTATCTTCTCGGTACCGCCATCATGGGAATGGCGCCGTGGCGAGCCCGGTAAATCCGGTCGAGTCGGCCGTCGCGGTTGATGCAGAAACAACTGTATTGCGGCCGTTCAGATAGGCGATGGCGGCGGCGAGATCCGTGGGGGCCCCGGCATAGCCACTAAGGTTGATCGTCCCGTTGTTGCGCTGACGTACCCGGATGTCGCCGGCCGCCATGGTGCCGCCAAGCGAATGCGTGAAGGTGTTGGCCAGAGCGCCGGCGCCGCCTATGTTCAGATCGATGGATGAACCATCTCCCGTCGGCGACGTGATGCCCGACTGAACGAGAATGCCAGCGACTGCATTTCCGGCGCCATCCAGTTTCATGTCAATCGCGTTGCCGGTTATCTGGGCCAGGATGCTGCCGGCGCCGTCCTGTCCGGTCTGGACAAGGATGGCGCGTTGCGTGCCGGCATAGTCGATGGAGTTGTTTTTGATTCCGACCCGCATGGCGCCGCCGCCGGCATTGAATACCGATATGCCATCAGCTATCAGCCCGTTTGCGACCGTGATGGTATTGCTTTCAATTCGAGCGTCAAAAGTAAAGCCGTTGTCGAACGCCGACCCGAGCAGGCTCACCACGACGAAGTCGCCCGCCGCCGTGCTGCTCAGCGTGTTGCCGGTGGCGACGAGGCTCACATCGCTGTTGTCCCCGGCGCTGACGGACAGCTGATCGTTGTTGCTGCTCGAAGTGCTGTTGATGACGTTCAGGTTCATTGTGGAGTTGTCGAATGCATCGGCGACGATGCCACCGCTGAAGTTGTTGCTCGAATTGGCACCCGAGAAGTTGATCGTGGCGTTCGACGTTCCACGGATGCCGAACAGATACCCGCTGCCAAGCACGGCGCCAGTCGAGCTGCCGCCTGAAATCGTCAGCGCGAGCGTGCCGGACTGGGTCTGCAGCTGGAAGTTGTCGTCGCCGCTGCCTGTGATCGTGGTGTTGGTGACCGCGCTGGTGCCGGACATGTTGTAGAAATGGATGCCATCTTCGTCCGCTCCATTGCCCGCATTCGATATGCTGCTGTTGCTGAGCGTGAAGTTCGAAACGGTATTGCCGTTGATGCCTTGCTCGGCGCCGCCCGAAATGGCGATCCGGTCCAGCGTCGCCGTAGAGACGTTTTGAAGGTGGATGGCCGCGTTGGTCGTGAGGTTGTCACCAGTCGAAAGCCCCGAATTGTCGGCATCGAGATCGTCGGTGCCGGCATTGGTGAAATTCATGTTCTTCAACGTGATGTTGCTCGCGCTGATGAAACTGGCGCCGCGCCCGGTTGTGTTCTGAATTGTGCCGCCCGAGCCGGCGGTGGTGCCGACACCTGTAACGGTCAATCCACCCGAGCCCGTGTTGTTGAGCACGATGCCGTTGACGGCGCCGCTGGCCGAAATGCTCTGGAACGTCAGCCCGCTGGCGCCGATATTCGTGTTGGCAACGTTGAGCGCCGTGCCTGTGCCGGAGGTGATCGTGTTGCCGGTGGCCTGCACCGTCACCGTGCCGCCGCCGGTCGCGTTGAAGCCGGTGGCGCCGCTGCTCGATGTGTTGATGGTCAGCGTGTTGGTGAAATTGATGTTGGTGCCGTTGGTGCCGCCATTGCCGATCAAGTTGATGCCGTCGCTCGAGACCGTCGACGACACCGTTCCGTCAAACGAGATCGTGCTGGCCCCGCCGGCGGTGCCGGTGTGGTTCTGGACGTCGATCGCGGTGGCGTTGGCGGTGTGGGCAATAGTGCCGTTGTAGTCGATATTGGCCGAGCCGCCCGAAACCAGGAACGCCGTACCCGTCGCGCCGCTGAGCGCGCCGCCGCCGAGGTTGACCGTACCGGTGACGTTGGTGAGCGCGACATTGTTGGCGCCGCCGCCTGAGGTGGTCGAGGTGAAATTGATGCCGGCGGCGATGCCGTTGAGGTTGACGGCCCGGTTGGCGGTCGTGCTGATCGAGCCGGTGGCGACATTGACCGTACCGCCGTTGGTCGCGGTGAAGGCCGTTGTGGCGCCGCCCGTCGTGATGGTGAGGTTGGCGAAGCTGACGGTCGAGGCCTGGCCGCCATTGTCGATCGATACAGGGGTGCCGCCGTTGCTGGTGAGATTGACTGCGCCGGAGAAGCTGACCGTGTTTGCTCCCGTTGCGCCGGAGATGGCGATGCCACTGGACCCGATGCTCGTCCCGACCGTGCCGGCAAAGCCGAAGCTGCCGCCGGTACGATTCTGGATGCGGACAGCGGTGCCGCCGAAGTTGGCGATCGAACTGGTGCTGTCGAAGTTGAACACCGCATCGCCGCCGACCACCGACAGACCGCCGCCGCTCGAGAAGTCGACATTGGTGCCGGTGACCGTTCCGGAGGCAGCGCCAAACTTGATGCCGGTCCCGGCCGCTCCCGTTGAGAAGAGGGAAAGAT
>NZ_RZTF01001296.1:0-206 GCF_004023175.1 Mesorhizobium sp. M7A.F.Ca.MR.362.00.0.0 | reverse complement strand
ATTTATATATAAGTATTTTCCCAATGTTCTTAATTGGTGTCTTAGTTGCTAAAAGCAAATCAATTTTAATGAAGGTAACTAAGAAACACTACATTTTTTTGGGAGTATGTGGACTTATAGGGATAACCATTAAATTGCTCCCAGTTTTAAAGCCAAACTCTTTATTGTACTTGCAAGCAGCTGAAGCTATTGGTAACCCATTGATG
>NZ_RZTF01001295.1:0-206 GCF_004023175.1 Mesorhizobium sp. M7A.F.Ca.MR.362.00.0.0 | reverse complement strand
AATTTATTGGGAATCTCAAGCATCTGCTTCATTTAGTTAAGACAGGGGAATAACTTCCCCTGTCTCAAGATTAATCAGTTTCTCCAGATAAAAACCATACAATGCCCACTTGCCGTCAGGTGATATACTGATTGGTTCGTTCTCCAATCCTTCCTTTATCACTTTAGGCTTTTCTCCACTTCCCGTGTCTATGGAGACAAATGAGT
>NZ_RZTF01001294.1:0-206 GCF_004023175.1 Mesorhizobium sp. M7A.F.Ca.MR.362.00.0.0 | reverse complement strand
AATCGGGTCAAAGCCAAGCTGCTTCCAGATTTCGATATTGCCTTCCTTCGACAGCTTTGCATAAGCAAGGAATTTCTTCGCTACATCTGGATCTTTAGACTGGTTTGTCACAACAGTGCCTGTTCCGCCCATCCCTGCTGAACGCGGTGCTCCTTCAGACCAAGCAGGCATTGGCTTGATGACGATTTTCCCTTTCAAATCAGGCA
>NZ_RZTF01001293.1:0-206 GCF_004023175.1 Mesorhizobium sp. M7A.F.Ca.MR.362.00.0.0 | reverse complement strand
GGAATAAGAATATGATGATTTGTCCCGACTAGCTGTCTTGATATATGGGGAATAATCAATCCGGCAAAGATAATAATACCTGCGATAGATGTTGCCACAGATGCGAGAAATACAGCAATCACAGAAATAATAATCCGGACAAGCTGAATATTAACTCCTAATTGGACAACCTTCTTATCTTGTAATTTCAGCAGGTTACACCATGG
>NZ_RZTF01001292.1:0-206 GCF_004023175.1 Mesorhizobium sp. M7A.F.Ca.MR.362.00.0.0 | reverse complement strand
GCTCAATACAAAAGGGCTTGGATGATATTACTGCTTCTCGTTATTTCCCAAAAGGGCTCCGCAGACAATACGCGCACCGGAATTGCCGCTTGGGTTTGTCAGATAATCGTCCGCTTGTTCATGAATAATAAATGCACTTCCGTCCTCGTCGAGAATATTTAGTTTACTTCCTTTTTTCAGTGAAGTGTCAGGCGCATTCATTATGA
>NZ_RZTF01001291.1:0-206 GCF_004023175.1 Mesorhizobium sp. M7A.F.Ca.MR.362.00.0.0 | reverse complement strand
CGTTCACAGGAACCATCGAGAAGATCGTCACGCTGGCGGCATTCCTCCCGGTCTTGGCCGGGCAGAGCGGAAACACGGGCTGCCAAGCACTGGCTATGACGCTGCGTGGCCTTGCGCTGGGGGATGTGGACAAACGACCGAAGCTGCACTTGGTGGTGAGAGAGGGCGCGCTCGGGATCGCCAACGGCTTGCTTGTCGGCCTTCTT
>NZ_RZTF01000128.1:4085-15550 GCF_004023175.1 Mesorhizobium sp. M7A.F.Ca.MR.362.00.0.0 | reverse complement strand
GCCTTTGTCGCCGTGCGGGCCGACGGCGCCATCCTTCTGCGCAAACGGGCGGAGAAGGGTTTGCTCGGCGGCATGACCGAGGTGCCGACGACGGGTTGGACCGCGCGGATCGATGGGGCAACCACGGAAGCGGCCGCGCCCTTTCCTGCCGACTGGCGGCATGCGGGCCGCATTGCGCATGTCTTCACGCATTTCGCTCTCGAACTCGAAGTCTTTCACGCTCACATCAAAGGTGATGCGCCAGACGGGCATTTCTGGTCGCTCGCTCACGAGATTTCCGGCGAGGCGCTGCCGACTGTCATGAAAAAGGCAATCGAGGCTGCGATACCCGGCGCGACGAAAAAGCCGTCGCCACACAGTGCAAAGAGGCCCCATGACTGAAATACGCCACATCGTTTTCGACATCGGCAGAGTGCTGATCCACTACGATCCCAACATTCCGTTCAGCCGCCTCATTCCGGATGCCGAAGAGAGAAAGTGGTTTTTCGACAATGTCTGCACGCATGATTGGAACATCGAGCAGGATCGTGGCCGGACCTGGGAAGAGGCTGAGGCGCTGTTGATCGCGGACCATCCCGATCACGCGGAAAACATCCGCGGGTTCCGCCGCCACTGGCACGAGATGGTTCCACATGCCTATGACGACAGTGTCGCCATCATGCTCGGCCTGATCGAGAGCGGCCACGACGTGACCATGCTGACCAACTTCGCCAGCGACACGCTGGCCGAGGCCCGCGAGCGCTTCGATTTCCTCAATCGTCCACGCGGCGTCACCATCTCGGGCGAAATCGGCATGATCAAGCCGGATCGCGGCATCTACGATCACCACGTCGCCGCATTCGGCCTCGAACCGGCGGCCACGCTGTTCATCGATGACAGCCAGAAGAATGTCGATGGCGCCAAGGCGGCAGGCTGGCAATCGGTGCTGTTCACCGATGCAAAGGCGCTTCAAGCAGACCTCGAACGTCTCGGAATTAAGGCCTGATTTGAATCACTTCGCGCGATCCGTTGAGCCTTTGAATCAACGGCATTCGAAGCAATTGGCAGGGGTTCAGGCCCCTGCCCGCTCCATGCCGAGCCGCGCGATGCGGCGCAGCTCGTCGATCGGGGTCAGGCCACCGCTGCGCTCATAGTGCCAGAAGGTCCAGCCGTTGCAGGCATCCAGCCCCTGCACTTCGGCGCCGATCTTGTGGATCGAACCGGCGCTGTCGCCGATCGCCACAGTACCGTCGGCGCGCACCTTGGCGGCCCAGCGCTTCTTGGCGTCGTAGAGCGTCGCACCCGGCATCATCAGGCCGGTGTCGATCAGGCTGACGAAAGCAACGCGCGGCTCGGCGCGCTTGCCGGTCAGCACGGTGAGATCGGCGCCATCCAGTGGCCGCACCGCGTCGATGCGCTCGTTGGCGGCGTCGATATAGGCCTGCTCGCGTTCGATGCCGACGAAATGGCGGCCGAGACGCTTGGCCACCGCGCCCGTGGTGCCGGAGCCGAAAAAGGGATCGAGCACGATGTCGCCCGGTTTGGTCGAGGCCATCATGATGCGGGCAAGCAGCGCTTCCGGCTTTTGCGTCGGATGCAGCTTGTCGCCATTGTCGTTCTTCAGCCGCTCGCCGCCGGTGCAGATCGGAAACAGCCAGTCGGAGCGCATCTGGATATCGTCGTTGGACGCCTTCATGGCTTCGTAGTTGAAGGTATAGCCCTTGCCCTTCTGGTCGCGGGTGGCCCAGATCATCGTCTCATGCGCGTTCTGGAAGCGGCGGCCGCGGAAATTCGGCATCGGGTTGGTCTTGCGCCAGACCACGTCGTTGAGGATCCAGAAGCCGAGATCCTGCATCTTGGCGCCGACACGGAAGATGTTGTGATAGGAGCCGATGACCCAGATGGTGCCGTTGGGTTTCAGCACCCGGCGCGCCGCCAGCAGCCAGGCCCGCGTGAAAGCGTCATAGGCCTCGAAACTCTCGAACTGGTCCCATTCGTCGTCGACGGCGTCGACCTTCGACTGGTCGGGGCGGTGCAGGTCGCCGTCGAGCTGCAGATTGTAGGGCGGATCGGCGAAGATGACGTCGATCGATTTTTCGGGCAGCCGGTCGAGCGCGGCGACGCAGTCGCCCTTGAGGATCGTGTCCAGCCATTCGGATTGCTGGGGAGCGTGGGATAGCTCGTCGAGAAGACGCACGGCAGACATTCTGACACCCAGGGCACGCGTTACTGTTTACTCCTGGTTATGGTTACCGATCAGCGTAAATATTCCGTGAAGGCCAAGGGACGGGTGGGGCGAATTTGCGAAGGCGGCCCTGTTGGTGTATGCCGCGCCGCCTGAGCCTTCCGAGGCCACTTCGCCCTCCCATTGTCCGGATCACCATGCCCCAGCCAGACCTTGTCATCTTCGATTGCGACGGCGTGCTCGTCGATTCCGAGATCATCGCCGCCCGTGTCGACGCCGAGCTTTTGACCTTGGCAGGATACGAGATATCGGCTGAGGAGATTTCGGAGAGCTATGCCGGCCTGACCTTCAAGGACATCATGCTGCGGGTCGAGGAAAAGTCCCGCATCCCCTTCCAGGCCTCTCTGATCGACAGGGAGGAACAATTGGTCGACCGCAAACTGCGCAGCGACGTCCGCGCCATCGATGGCGCGCGCGAGGCCGTTGCCGCGGTAACCGTGCCGCGCTGCGTCTGCTCGAATTCACGCTCCGAGCGGATCGAATTCATGCTGGAGAAGGTGCATCTTTTGCCGTTTTTCGCCGACCGGATTTTTTCGGCGATGGAAACACCGACCGGGAAAACGAAACCGGCGCCGGACGTGTTCCTGTTCGCGGCGGAGAAACTCAACGCCAACCCGGGGAACACTTTCGTCATCGAGGATTCCGTGCACGGCGTCCACGGCGCAAGGGCGGCGGGCATGCGGGTGATCGGCTTCACCGGAGCCGCCCACAGCTATCCCGGCCATGCCGACGCGCTCACCGAGGCCGGCGCCGAGACGGTGATCCGCCGCTGGGCGGAGCTGAAAAGCGTGATCGCGGCGCTGTCGGAGTGGTCGGACGCCTGAGAAGCGTGCGCCGCGACGCACGCCTCATGCAACTGCCGAGACCTAGTTCGTCGCGGCAGCCCTCTTGCGGCGGGTCTTCTTCGGCTTGTCGGCCGTTGCCTGATGCGCGGTTTCGTCATAGCCGGCAAAGGCCTGATAGTCCTGCGCCGTCGGCTCGGGCACGACGACATTGGAATCGGTGAAGACGAACTGCGTGGCGACCGAAGGATCGGTGACCTGGACCTGATACTGGTGGAGTTGCGAATAGAGGACCTCGGTGCCATGCATCACAGCCGTGCGGATGGGCATAGTGATCGTGCCTGGAGAAAACTTCGGTCCGGGCACAATCTTGCCGGCGACCGCAATCTTCATCGTCAGCTGGCCGTTGGCACGGCTGCAGTCGCGTGTCACGTCGCTGACCGACGCCTGGTAGATGATATTGGCCGATTCGTCGGGCGGAGTTGCAGCAGCGGCGTCAGCCTCGGCTTGGGCCGCGGCATCCTGCGCGGCGTCGCCGGTCTTCTTGATCCTGGGCTTGGGCTTCTGAGCTTCCCTGGAATAGGTGTTGAAGAAGGCCGTACCGTCGCGCACCGTCACCCGGGGGCAATAGGCCTGCAACTGGCTGGCCAGTATCTTGGGATCCTGGGGCGGCGGTGGCGCCGTCGGGTCCTCCTTCTTGCCTATGCCGAGGTTCAGGATGCCATTGTCGCCCGATTGGCAGCCGGCGGCGGCAAGCATAAAGCCGGTGAGCGCAAGACCCGCCAAAAAGCGACCACTGAATGTACGAAACGCCATGAAACTGCACTTCCCTCTCGCAAAGCTGGTGACGTATATCAACCGCGCGGCAAAAATGCGACTGAGCCAGCGCAGAAATTAACCACCTTGCGGTGGACGGAAAAGCCAAGCAGTAACGGAATTGTGACATGCACTATGTGAGTACCCGCGGGGAAGCCCCCGTTCTCGGATTTTCCGACGCCGTGCTGGCCGGGCTGGCGCGCGACGGCGGGCTCTACGTGCCGCGCGAGTGGCCACAGTTTTCCGCCGCCGAGATCCGCGCCATGCGCGGCCTCACCTATCCCGACCTTGCGATCCGCGTGCTGTCGCCGTTCCTTGGCGACGAGATCCCGGCCTCCGTTTTCGAGCGACTGGTGCGCGAAGCCTATGCCACCTTCCGCCACGAGGCCGTCTGCCCGCTGGTGCAGACCGGCCCCAACACCTTCATCCTGGAACTCTTCCACGGGCCGACGCTCGCCTTCAAGGACGTGGCAATGCAGCTTCTGGCCCGGCTGATGGACCATGTGCTTACCGAACGCGACCAGCACGCCACCATCGTCGGCGCCACCTCGGGTGATACCGGCGGGGCGGCCATCGATGCCTTTGCCGGTCGCAGCCGGACCGACATCTTCATCCTTTTCCCGCACGGCCGCGTCTCGCCGGTGCAGCAGCGGCAGATGACGACGTCGACGGCTGCAAACGTCCATGCGCTGGCGATCGAAGGCAATTTCGACGATTGCCAGGGACTGCTCAAGGACATGTTCAACGATCACGGCTTTCGCGACCGGGTGGCTCTATCTGGCGTCAATTCGATCAACTGGGCCCGGATCATGGCCCAGATCGTCTATTATTTCTCCTCGGCGCTGTCGCTCGGCGCGCCGGACAGGCCGGTCTCCTTCACCGTGCCGACCGGCAATTTCGGCGATATCTTCGCCGGCTACGCCGCCAAGAAGATGGGCTTGCCGATCGAGCGGCTGGTCATCGCCACCAACGACAACGACATTCTGGCGCGCACCTTTTCGACCGGCGAATACCGCACCAAGGGTGTCTTTGCGACCACGTCGCCGTCGATGGATATCCAGGTGTCGTCCAATTTCGAACGCCTGCTGTTCGAGGCCTCCGGCCGTGACGCGGCGACCGTGCGGCGCTACATGGACGGTCTGAAGCAGTCCGGCGCTTTCACCATCGAACCCCAGCAAATCGCCGGGATGCGGTCGGAATTCGACGCCGGCCGGGCTGATATGGACGAGGTCGCCGCCACCATCCGCTCGACGCTCGTGGGCAGCAACTATCTGCTCGATCCGCACACCGCGGCAGCTGTACATGTCGCTGCGGGCAAGGCGTCAGGCGCCGTCCCGATGGTGGTGCTGGGTACCGCACACCCGGCAAAATTCCCGGCCGCCGTCGAAGCCGCCAGCGGCGTGTCGCCCGCACTGCCCGCATGGCTAGGTGGGTTGATGACATCGGAGGAAAAATACACGGTACTTCCCTCCGACCTGAAAATGGTGGAAGATTATGTCGGCCGCCGCGCGCGGGCGGCGCGTTAAGGAGTACTAGCCATATGGGTGTTGAGGTAAGCCGTCTGTCGAACGGCCTGACAGTCGCCACCGAAACCCTTCAAAGCATCGAATCGGTTGCCCTTGGTGCCTGGGTCAAGTCGGGTGCCCGCAATGAACGTGAGGACGAGCATGGCATGGCCCATCTGCTCGAACACATGGCGTTCAAGGGCACGAAAAGGCGGAGCGCCTTCGAAATCGCCTCGGAGATCGAGGACGTCGGCGGCGAGATCAACGCCGCCACCAGCGTCGAAACCACTTCCTACTATGCCAGGGTGCTCTCCGACGACGTGCCGCTGGCCGTCGACATTCTTGCCGACATCCTGCAGGAGTCCGAATTCGACCCGCAGGAACTCGAGCGCGAACAGCATGTGATCCTGCAGGAGATCGGCGCCGCGCACGACACCCCCGACGATATCGTCTTCGACCGTTTCACGGAAACCGCCTATCGCCATCAGACGATTGGACGCTCCATTCTCGGCACGCCCGAAACGGTCAAATCCTTCACCTCCAAGCAACTCCACGACTTCATCGAGCGGCAATATGGCGCCGAGCGCATGGTGATTGTCGCCGCCGGCGACATCAAGCATGACAATTTCGTGCGCGAGGTCGAAAAGCAACTCGGCGGCTTCCGCAGCAAGGCCGACAGCACCATCCCGCAATATGCGCAATATGTCGGCGGCGACTTCCGTGAGGACCGCGACCTGATGGACGCGCAGATCGTGCTGGGGTTCGAAGGCCGGGCCTATCATGTGCGCGACTTCTATGCCTCGCAGGTGCTCTCGATGATCCTCGGCGGCGGCATGTCGTCGCGCCTGTTCCAGGAGGTCCGCGAGAAGCGCGGCCTGTGTTATTCGGTCTATGCCTTCCATTGGGGCTTTTCCGACACCGGCGTCTTCGGCGTCCATGCCGCAACCGGCCAAAGCGACATCGCCGAACTGGTGCCTGTCATCATCGACGAACTGCAGAAGGCCGGCGAGAAAATCCTGCAGGAAGAACTCGACCGGGCGCGCGCCCAATATCGCGCCGGACTGATCATGTCAGCCGAAAGCCCGGCCAGCCGCGCTTCGCAGATCGCACGGCAGTTGCTTCTGTTCGGCCGGCCGATCGCCAAGGAGGAACTGATGGAACGGCTGTCGGCGCTGACGGTCGAGCGGCTGACCGATCTATCGTCGCGTTTGTTCTCGACCAAGCCGACGCTTACCGCTGTCGGGCCTGTGGGCACACTGGCGCCATACGAGGCGATCCTCGAATCGCTCGCAGGCACGCAGACCGCGGCCCGTAAGCTCGCCGTCTAAGCCCCTCGAAGCGTCGTGTTCGCGCTCCCTTTCTTTCGCCGCGACCTGCCGGCGCTGAAAGGCGACCGCGTCACGCTGCGCGTGCCGTTCACCAACGACTACCGCGAGTGGGCGGTGGTGCGTGGCGAAAGCCGCGCCTTCCTCGAACCCTGGGAGCCACGCTGGACTCCCGATGAACTCGACCGCAACGCATGGCGGCTGCGCATCAGCCGCTACCGCGAAGATTATGCGCAAGGAACCGCGATCGCCTTCTTCATCTTCGAGAAGAGCAGCGGCAAGCTTGCTGGCGGCATCACGCTCGGCAACATACGCCATGGCGTCTCGCAAAGCGGCCATGTCGGCTACTGGATCGGCGAGCGCTTCGGCGGCCGCGGCCTGATGACCGACGCGGTCAAGGTGGTGGCCCGCTTCGCCTTCGATACGCTGAGGTTGCACCGGATCGAAGCGGCCTGTATTCCCGACAACATCAGGTCGATCCGCGTGCTTGAAAAAGCCGGATTTCGGCGCGAAGGACTGCTGCGATCCTACCTCAGGATCAACGGCATCTGGCAGGACCACTACCTCTACGCCCGGATCGCGGACGATCCGCCGGGCGTTGGAACGAAGGACTGATTTTTGACGAATTTCCTGCGAAACGGGTCGCTGTTCGCCTTTGTCCTCGCGACACTCCTGACGCTGTGGGCGGCATCGTCGGCCTTCGCCGTGGAGCCGATCAAGATCGCCCGCGACGACGTCGCGCTCGACCTTTCCGGCGCCGTCGAGATCTACCGGAACCAGGGCGAGAATTTCCAGGTGTCGACCGCGCCGGGTCCGGACGGTATCGTGCGGCGCATCGAGGTTGAGGCCAATGATGCCCGTTCGACCGGCGACTGGGCGGTGTTCGCGCTCGCCAACACCACCGACCAGCAACTCGACCGGCTGATCGTCGCACCCCATTTCCGCCTGGTGAATTCCGGCATCTTCTGGCCGGATCTCGGCTCGACCCGCATCGCCGCCATCACGCCCAGCGAAGGCTTCGCGCTCGACCGCCAGACCAGCCCCGATGCCGACGTTTTCCGGGTGACGCTGAACCCCGGCACGGTGATCACCTTCATCGCCGAACTGGCCTCGCCGAAGCTGCCGCAGGTCTACCTCTGGGATCCGGAATCCTACAAGGACTCGGTCAATTCCTACACGCTGTTTCGCGGCATCGTCATCGGTATCGCAGGCTTGCTGGCGCTGTTCCTCACCATTCTTTTCGTGGTCAAGGGAACCTCGATGTTCCCCGCGACCGCCGCGCTTGCCTGGGCGGTACTGGCCTATATCTGTGTCGATTTCGGCTTCCTCAACAAGGTCATCGAGATCTCGCCCGGCAATGAGCAGATGTGGCGGGCGGGAACGGAGGTGGCGCTGGCTGGAACCTTCGTGGTGTTCCTGTTCGCCTATCTCAACCTCAACCGATGGCACGGCCATTTCAGCTACGGCGCACTGGTCTGGATTCTCGGGCTGGTGCTGATCGCCGGGGTCGCGATCGTCGATCCGGCGGTTGCCGCCGGCATCGCCAGGCTGTCCTTCGCCGCAACCGCACTGACCGGGCTTGGCCTGATCATCTTCCTCGGCATACGCGGCTACGACCGTGCCATCATGCTGGTGCCCAGTTGGGTCATGGTGCTGTTGTGGCTATGCGGATCGTGGATGGCGATCACCGGCATGCTCGACAACGACATTGCCCAGCCGGCCCTGGGCGGCGGGCTGATCCTGATCATCCTTCTGATCGGCTTCACAGTGATGCAGCACGCCTTTGCCGGCGGCGCCCTGCACCAGGGCCTGTTCTCCGACCTCGAGCGGCAGGCGCTGGCGGTGGCCGGATCGGGCGACACGGTCTGGGACTGGGATGTGCTGCGCGACCGCGTCGTCACCAAGCCCGATGTCAGCATCCAGCTCGGCCTGGCACCGAACAGCCTTGGCGGCGCGGCCCGCAACTGGCTGCCGGTGCTGCATGCCGACGACCGCGACACGTTCCGCACGACGCTCGACGTGGTGCTCGAACACCGGCGCGGCCGGGTGTCGCAGAATTTCCGCCTGCGCGGCGCCGACGGCCACTATCACTGGTTTTCACTGCGCGCACGCCCGGTCATCGGCTCGGACGGCGAAGTCATCCGCTGCGTCGGCACCATGGTCGACGTGACCGAGCAGAAAAAGTCCGAGGAAAGGCTGCTGCACGACGCCGTGCACGACAATCTGACCGGCCTGCCCAACCGTGAACTTTTGATGAACCGGCTGGAAGCGATCATCTCGATCGCGCGCACCGAAGAAAAGGTACGCCCGACCGTCTTCGTCATCGACATCGACCGTTTCAAGCAGGTCAATGACGGGCTCGGCATCTCGGCCGGCGACACCATCCTCTTGACCATCGCGCGCCGCCTGCACCGGCTGCTCAAGCCGAAGGATTCGCTGTCACGCTTTGCCGGCGACCAGTTCGCTTTGATGCTGCTGTCCGAACAAGACCCGGCCCGCATCGCTGCGGTCGCTGATGCCATAAAGCATGCCATCAACAACCCGATCACCTTTGCCAAGCGCGAGATCGTGCTGACCGCGTCGATCGGACTGATCACCTGGAATTCGCCGCAGATGTCGGCCGAGGACATGGTCAAGGATGCCGAGCTTGCCATGCATCAGGCCAAGCGCTTCGGCGGCGACAGGATCGAGCCGTTCCGTCCGGCTTTCCGCACTGTCGGCACCGACAGGCTGCAGTTCGAATCCGACCTGCGCCGCGCCATCGAACGGCGCGAATTCACGCTTGCCTACCAGCCGATCGTGCGGCTCGAGGACGGCAGCGTCGCCGGCTTCGAGGCGCTGCTGCGCTGGGACCACCCGCGCCGCGGCATGATCCCGCCGGCGGATTTCATCCCGGTCGCCGAAAGCTGCGGGCTTATCGTGCAGCTCGGCCTGTTTGCCATGCAGCAGGCGGCGGAAGATCTCGCCAGCTGGCAAAAACAGATCGGTGACGCGCCGCTGTCGGTCTCGGTCAATTTGTCCAGCCGCCAGTTGATCCGCCGCGACCTGGTCAGCGACGTCCGCTCGGTCATCGCGCGGGCCAATCTGAAGCCGCGCTGCTTCCGGCTGGAGCTCACCGAATCGCTTGTCATGGACAATCCCGAGCAGACCGCGCATGTGCTGACCAAGCTGAAGCAGCTCGGCATCGGCCTGTCGCTGGACGATTTCGGCACCGGCTACTCCTCACTGGCCTACCTGACGCGTTTCCCCTTCGACACCATCAAGATCGACAAGAGCTTCGTCGACGACAACACGCCCAAGCGCGCGGTGCTGCTGAAATCAATGGTCAACATGGCGCACGAGCTCGGTCTGTCCGTCGTCGCCGAAGGCATTTCGGACGAGAGCGATGCGCTGGAATTGCGTCAGATGGGCTGCGAATATGTGCAGAGCTTCATGTTCGGCGCCCCGATGCCGGGCGACCAAGTGCTGAAGACGCTGAAAGAGCAGTATCCGCTGACGCAAGCGTAAGCGGATCAGGCGTGTCCGGCCGCCAAGCTGAGATGCGCAAGGTCGATACCGATCGAGGCGAGGATCCGGTCGTATTTGCGCTCGATATCGGTGTCGAACAGAAGCTCGGCATTGGCCGGACAGGTCAGCCAGCCATTTTCGGCGATCTCGGTCTCCAACTGGCCGGCGCCCCAGCCGGAATAGCCGAGCGCCATCAGCGCATGACGAGGCCCGCGGCCGGACGATATGGCGCGCAATATGTCGACGGTCGCGGTCAGGCAGATGTCGTCGGAAACGGTCAGCGACGATTCCACCCGATAGTCTCCCGAATGCAGGACGAAGCCCCGGCTGCGGTCCACGGGGCCGCCATTGCGCACGACGAAATCGCGGGCCTGAGCCGGCAATCGGATCGCCTCCTGCTCGTTCATGATGCCCAGTTGCACGAGCAAGTCCGGAAACAGCATCTGCTGCGTCTGGTTGATGATCAGGCCCATGGCGCCTTCATCGGAATGTGCGCAGACATAGATGACCGAGCGCGTGAAACGGTCGTCCTTCATGCCGGGCATGGCAATCAGGAACTGATCGTCGAGAAAGCCGCGACTGGCGACCGTCTTCTTGTGGCGCAACAAGTCCATGAAGGGAGCGTAACGCGTTTCCAAAGCGCCGAAAAGATGCGCCGTGCTGGATTCGACCAAAGCCTGTGGCGGCGGCTCGAACATTCTTCTCCCTCGAAGTCACGCAAATATGATACCGGCAAGGCCATGAAATCATTGCGCGGCCACGAACGGACGATCAAATCACCGCCATGCGAAGCTTGAAAATCCTGCTGCTCGGCGCCGCCATCGGATCGGCAACCGCTCTTCCCGCCGCCGCCTCCTCATCGGCGTGGTACAACAGCGAAGGCGGCAAGGTCCGGCTGGTGACCTCAGGCAAAGCCGACGACACCGGCCGCATCCAGGGCGTTCTCGACATAGCGCTCAAGCCCGGCTGGAAGACATATTGGCGCGATCCGGGCGACGCGGGCGTGCCACCGCAACTCGACATTTCAGCCAGCACCAACATCGCCGACGCAGCGCTATCGTTTCCGGCGCCGCAGCGCCATGACGACGGCTATGGCAAATGGGCAGGCTACAACTATCCGGTTTCTCTGCCGGTGACATTCACGCTGGCGGCGCCGAACCAGCCGGCGTTGATCGATGCCGACATCTTTCTCGGCATCTGCGAAACGATCTGCATCCCGGTGCAGACGCGGCTGACCGTCGACCCGGCCTCCGATCCGGACAATGCCGAGGACGCAGCGCTGGTGAAGGCGAGTTTCGCGGCGCTA
>NZ_RZTF01000128.1:1329-4075 GCF_004023175.1 Mesorhizobium sp. M7A.F.Ca.MR.362.00.0.0 | reverse complement strand
CTGTGCTGCCGGGCGACCACGAGACGCTGATTGTCGAGGCGAGCTTTCCCGGCGATCCGGAGGCGGCGGATTTCTTCGTCGCCGGCGAGCGGGACTACATGTTCGGCACCCCTGCCCGCAGCGAAAAGGACGGCAAGCTGATCTTCACCGTGCCGATCCTCGATCGCCCCTCGACGACGCCGACCGATGGCGGGCTTCACTATACGCTGACGAGTTCGGCGGGCGCGGTCGAAGGGGTTCTGCCTTTCCCTTGATCCAGCCCACCCCAACGGTTGCAGGAAGCCGTCGGGTTCGCTAGGCAAAGACACGTCCTTCCCCATTTTCCCAAGCGAGGAATCCATGACCATTTCCGTTGGCGACAAGCTGCCTGACGTGACCTTCAAGACGATGACCGCCGATGGCGCCAAGCCGATCACCGGGGCCGAGATCTTCCCGGGCAAGAAGGTCGTGCTGTTTGGGGTTCCCGGCGCCTTCACACCGACCTGCAGCAACAACCATTTGCCGGGTTATCTCGAGAACCACGATGCCATCCTGGCGCGCGGCGTCGACACCATCGCCGTCGTTTCGGTCAACGACGTCCATGTCATGGGCGCCTGGGCGCACTTCACCGGCGGTGAGGGCAAGATCATGTTCCTCGCCGACGGCAGTGGCGATTTCGCCAAGGCGGTAGGCCTCGACAATGACCTTTCCGCCAGCGGCATGGGGCTGCGTTCGAAGCGGTTTTCGATGATCGTCGACGACGGCAAGGTCACCGCGCTCAATGTCGAGACCAAGCCTGGTGTCGACGAGTCCGGCGCGGCTCATATTCTGGGACAGCTCTGAAGTTCAGCGCGGCGTCGGGTGTGGAACGACGATCGCGCTTGTAGCCCAGGGCTTGCGTTTGGGGGGATTCTAGCGATGTTTGACATGTTCTGGCGCGCTATCGCGATCGGCATCGGCGCCACCGTCCTGATGGATCTCTGGGCCATCTTCCTGCACAAGGCGTTCGGCCAGCCACGGCCGAACTGGGGGCCGGTCGGTCGCTGGGTCTGGCATCTCCGTGACAAGGTCTTCCACGACGATATCGGCGGTGCCGCACCGTACGTGCATGAAAAGGCGCTGGGTTGGGCCTTTCACTATTTTGTCGGCATCGTCTACGGCATCATCCTGTTGGTGCTGGCCGGAGCGGGCTGGCTTGCCGCGCCGACATTCCTGCCGGCCTTCATTCTCGGCATCGTCACCGTCGGCGCCGGCTGGGCGGCCTCGAAGCGGCCCAACCCGATGCTGATCCGGGCGCTGAATCTGGTGTCGCACACCGTGTTCGCACTTGGGCTTTGGGGCACGGCGCTGCTGATCCGATAAGGGTCTACAACTGCGCTGGCCAGTCGATCGGCAGCCAGCAGTAGATAACGCGGTGCGCGCCGATATCGTAGTAGTTGCCACCCCCGCCGGCTGATCCGCTTCTTCGTACCTGAGAGCCGCGCCGCTCCGGAAATTCAATAGCTCTGGGTAGAGCGCCGCACTTTCGCGATTGCCGGTTGTTTGGCCGGCGCAGCAGGCTTTGCCGCTGCTGCAGGCTTGAACGGACCTTTCTTGAACGGCGCCATGCCTTCGCGCGCAAGCTCGTCGGCGCGCTCGTTCTCGACATGACCGTCATGGCCCTTGACCCAGTTCCAGGTGACCTTGTGGCGCTTGTTGGCCTCGTCGAGCGCCTGCCAAAGTTCACCGTTCTTCACAGGCTTCTTGTCGGCGGTCTTCCAGCCGTTCTTCTTCCAGCCGTGGATCCACTTGGAAATACCGTCCATGACATACTTGCTGTCGGTGTGAAGGTCGACCGTGCACGGCTCCTTCAGCGCGTTCAGCGCCGAAATGGCGGCCAACAGTTCCATGCGGTTGTTGGTCGTCTCGGCTTCCCCGCCGGAAAGCTCCTTGGTGGTGCCGTTGAAGCGCAGGATCGCGCCCCAGCCGCCGGGGCCGGGATTGCCCGAACAGGCGCCGTCGGTGAAGATCTCAACCAGTTTGCTCATGATACCCCATATCAGGCCAATCCATATTCCGAAGGAGATTTGATCGCCCGGTGGAACCGCATCCTTCTGATGTATTCGGTCGGATCGCGCTTCATCACCAGCCCGCCATCGGGGACGGTCAGCCAGTCGTACAGCCGGGTCAGCATGAAGCGCAACGCCGAACCGCGCGCCAGCACCGGCAGCGCAGCTTGTTCCTGGTCGCTCAGGGGCCGGACGCTCTGGTAGCCGGCGAGCAGCGCCTTGCCCTTGGTGAGGTTGAAGGAAAAATCCTTCTCGAAGCACCAGGCGTTGAGACAGGTGGCGACATCATAGGCGTAGAGGTCGTCGCAAGCGAAATAGAAATCGATCAGGCCGGAGAGCTTTTCGCCGAGGAAGAAGACGTTGTCCGGGAAAAGATCGGCATGGATGATGCCTTGCGGCAGGTCTTTGGGCCAGTTGCGCTCGAAATCGGCAAAGTCGGCATCGACCTCGGCCGCTAGGCCCGGCTCGACCTCGTCGGCGCGATCGCGCGCTGCATCCCAGAGCTTGCGCCAGCCGTCGATGGCCAGGGCATTCGGACGCGTCATCGAAAAATCGGCACCGGCCAGATGCAACTGCGCCAATGCCTTGCCGACCTCGGCACAATGCGTTGCTGTGGGCCGCCGCAACGAAAGCCCTTCCAGGAAGGTGATGATGACCGCCGGCCGGCCGGCGAGCGTGCCGATGACGCTGCCGTCATGCGCGGTCACCGGCAGCGGGCA
>NZ_RZTF01000128.1:0-1319 GCF_004023175.1 Mesorhizobium sp. M7A.F.Ca.MR.362.00.0.0 | reverse complement strand
CTGCCGGTGACCGCGCATGACGGCAGCGTCATCGGCAGCGGGCAGGACACGCCCTTGTTGGCGAGATGGCCCATCAGCCCCAGAAAAAACGGCAAATCCGCCTTCTCGACGCGCTTCTCATAGAGCGTCAGGATGTAGGAGCCGCTGGAGGTGTGCAGCAGAAAGTTCGAGTTCTCGGTGCCTTCGGCGATGCCCTTGTAGGACAGGAGATCGCCGACCGGATAGTGCTTCAGGAATGCGCCGAGTTCGCCTTCCGCAACGTCGGTGTAGACCGCCATGTGCCTTACGCGGCTCCATTGACGAAGGCCATGTCGGCCCGCGTCAGTTCGACATCGCGCAGGACCCGCATGACTGGAAAATCCTCGGTTTCCGTGGCCGTGATGGCAAGATCGATCGTGACATCGAAGCGTTGCCGGAACGCGTCGATGATCTCGTCGACGATGATTTCGGGCGCCGACGCGCCGGCCGACAGGCCAAGCGTCGAGATGTTGCCGATGTCATTCCACGGAATCTCGGCGGCGCGCTGCACGAGAAGCGACATGGTGGCGCCTGCACGCTCCGCGACTTCGACAAGTCGTCGCGAATTGGAGGAATTCGGCGCGCCGACGATCAGATAGAGATCGGCGCCCGGCGCGGTGTCCTTGACGGCTTCCTGGCGGTTGGTGGTGGCATAGCAGATCGATTCCGCCGCTGGTGCCTGCAGCGCCGGAAAGCGATCCTGCAAGGCGCGGATGATGCCGGCGGTGTCCTCGACAGACAATGTGGTCTGGGTAACGAAGCCGAGCGCCTGCGGATCGGCGGGCGAGAGCTTTGCGGCATCGGTTTCGGTTTCGATCAGCGTCACCGCTCCGTCCGGCAGTTGGCCCATGGTGCCGATCACTTCGGGATGACCGGCGTGACCAATCAACAGCACATGGCGGCCGAGCCGCTGATGGCGCATCGCCTGCTTGTGGACCTTCGACACCAGCGGGCAGGTGGCATCGAGATAGAAGAGATTGCGCGCCTTCGCATCCGCCGGCACCGATTTCGGCACGCCATGCGCCGAGAACACGACGGGCGACTGCCGATGTTCGGCCGGTATCTCGGAGAGTTCCTCAATGAAGACGGCGCCAAGGCTTTGCAGCCCCTCGACGACGTAGCGGTTGTGCACGATCTCATGGCGGACATAGACCGGCGCGCCATATTTCTTCAGCGCCAGTACGACGATCTGAATGGCACGGTCGACACCGGCGCAGAAACCGCGCGGCTGGCAGAGCCGGATCGTCAGAGGTGGTTTGGTGGTTGTCTGAAGCATTAAATCCGGGCCGGTTGATCAAAGC
>NZ_RZTF01001290.1:0-207 GCF_004023175.1 Mesorhizobium sp. M7A.F.Ca.MR.362.00.0.0 | reverse complement strand
AATTAACATGATCTATTTTTGGGCTTTTGTCGTAGGCGGTTTAATTTGTATCATTGGGCAAATTATGTTTGATGTGTTTAAACTAACTCCGGGACATACGTTAAGTACCCTTGTAGTAGTGGGGGCCATTTTAGATGGGTTTGGATTATATGAACCCTTGATTGACTTTGCTGGTGCAGGAGCTACCGTACCTATTACAAGCTTTGG
>NZ_RZTF01001289.1:0-207 GCF_004023175.1 Mesorhizobium sp. M7A.F.Ca.MR.362.00.0.0 | reverse complement strand
CAGCAGCTTCAATAAATGCTTTTGCGGAACATGAATGCCAGTATGGCCTGTTTCTGAATGGGGAAGTATTCTTTTAACCACTTTGCCGTCTGCAATATAATCAACATGAGTCATGCAGAGTATGCCTTTTTCCTTCAGCTTAGCAAAAAGACCTGCGTCTATGAGGACTTGTTCTCCTTCCTCATTTAAATGCTCTCCACGAAATTC
>NZ_RZTF01001288.1:0-207 GCF_004023175.1 Mesorhizobium sp. M7A.F.Ca.MR.362.00.0.0 | reverse complement strand
CGATAAACGAGTCGTTTGCCGTTTCTCCTTCCTGGGGATCATGGGGCATCACCCTTTATACGCTCGGTCTTAGCGTCAGTGTGCCAATCGTCGGAAAGCTTTCCGACCGCTACGGCAGAAAAAAACTCTTTCTCATTGAGGTTTGCCTGTTCGGACTTGGTTCTTTGCTTGTTGCTTTGAGCCAAAGCTTCCCGCTCTTTCT
This sequence comes from Mesorhizobium sp. M7A.F.Ca.MR.362.00.0.0, assembly GCF_004023175.1. Classification (NCBI taxonomy): domain Bacteria; kingdom Pseudomonadati; phylum Pseudomonadota; class Alphaproteobacteria; order Hyphomicrobiales; family Phyllobacteriaceae; genus Mesorhizobium; species Mesorhizobium sp. M7A.F.Ca.MR.362.00.0.0. Next base: position 5 of record NZ_RZTF01001288.1, on the reverse strand, counting down.
GATAT
>NZ_RZTF01001287.1:0-207 GCF_004023175.1 Mesorhizobium sp. M7A.F.Ca.MR.362.00.0.0 | reverse complement strand
GCACAAGAGGATATGAAAGTAGTTGGGACTGCAGCTGATGGCTTTGAAGTTACTTATTTAGTAGAAAGACTTCAGCCAGATGTTGTTCTAATGGATTTAAGTATGCCTCCTGGAGAAAACGGACTTTCGGCAACAAAGAAAATCAAAAAGGCTTTTCCTCCTATTCAAGTCTTAATACTAACGATGCATGATGATGAAGAATATTTA
>NZ_RZTF01001286.1:0-207 GCF_004023175.1 Mesorhizobium sp. M7A.F.Ca.MR.362.00.0.0 | reverse complement strand
AAAGGCTTGTTGGCAGGCGAAATAGGTGCCTTTAACATTAATCGCAAAATGTTGGTCAAATTGTTCCTCTGTCACTTCACTGATTGGAATGGTATGCATGATACCTGCATTATTCACAAGGATATCGACCTTGCCGAAATGGCTAATGGTCGTTTCAAATAAATACTCTATTTCCTTAAGGCTGCTCACATCTGCTTTAACAGCTAT
>NZ_RZTF01001285.1:0-207 GCF_004023175.1 Mesorhizobium sp. M7A.F.Ca.MR.362.00.0.0 | reverse complement strand
AAAGATTACTAATTGAAATATGGCTGTTCCACCATTTATACCGTGAGAAGCTGCTCCAGCAGCTCCTAATACGAAGCTATTTAATAACACAACGGTTCACTCCCTTCCAACTGCTTACCTTCAAACTGACTTTTTTTGCATAAAGTAAAGGCGAAGTTTTCAAAAAAGTCTTCGCCATTTTTTAGCTATTTATTAACGGTTAAGTAC
>NZ_RZTF01001284.1:0-207 GCF_004023175.1 Mesorhizobium sp. M7A.F.Ca.MR.362.00.0.0 | reverse complement strand
GTTAAGCGAAATGCCGAGTTAGATATTCCTGCCATTGGCGCTAAAACAACACGGTTATTCATCTCAACATTGCCTATCTTAAACAAATTTTTACCTCCCTTTGTTTTCAGCTATTAATATTCGGATCTAGCTCTTCTCTGCTTATCTTTAACACTTTAACGATTGAATCAATTATCTCATCAGAGGGAACTCGGTTACCTCTTTCTA
>NZ_RZTF01001283.1:0-208 GCF_004023175.1 Mesorhizobium sp. M7A.F.Ca.MR.362.00.0.0 | reverse complement strand
GTCCGATATTGTTCAGAGTTCAAGGATTTCGGCTCTGTCATTGCAATGACATTTCTCCGCATCCGCGAGCCTCTGTTTTTTCTAAGCGCCAAAATGTCCACTCCCCGTTTTTTCAGATTGGAAACCCTGTAAGGTCTTTGCTGTTTTCTGCTCATTCGCAATGGTGGAAACTGTCCCTAAAACAGGTATGTCCAGCAAGGATTCGAGC
>NZ_RZTF01001282.1:0-208 GCF_004023175.1 Mesorhizobium sp. M7A.F.Ca.MR.362.00.0.0 | reverse complement strand
GTCATACGGAGTGAAATATTCATCTGCATTCTACGGACCATTCAGAGAAGCAGCTGACAGCACTCCGCAATTTGGTGACCGAAAAGCATATCAAATGGATCCTGCTAACCGTATGGAAGCTTTGAGAGAAGCTGAATCAGATGTGGAAGAAGGCGCGGATTTCATGATTGTTAAGCCTGGTATGCCATATTTGGATATTGTCCGTGAT
>NZ_RZTF01001281.1:0-208 GCF_004023175.1 Mesorhizobium sp. M7A.F.Ca.MR.362.00.0.0 | reverse complement strand
CGGTTATTGCTTATATTCAAATGTAAGTTGTGGAACTGAATCTTCACCCTTATCATATCGCCATTCGATTTTTTTATAAATGTGGTGTAAGTTCCGATTTACATCTTCATCGCTTAAACCTTCACCGTCAAGACACTCCCAGTTTTGAAGCAAATATTCAACTCGCTCTTTTATTTCTTGATACCCAGCCAAAATGTCTGTCGTGTCT
>NZ_RZTF01000127.1:9940-15603 GCF_004023175.1 Mesorhizobium sp. M7A.F.Ca.MR.362.00.0.0 | reverse complement strand
GTTCCGGGAGTATATCGTGCCAATCCTCGATGAGATCAGGGCGAAGTCAGCAAAGCGCACCGGCTGATACCGCCCCGGGAGGCCAGCGAAAAACGCAGGAAGCAAAATCGTCGACGCTTTTTCCAACCTGGGTCCTGGTTTACTTGACGCTGCCCGCCGTCAGCCCGCCGATCAGCCACCGCTGCGCGAACAGCCCGATCAGATAGACCGGTATAATGCCGGTGAGAGACGCTACCGCCATCTGGCCGAAATTTATCAATCGCTCGCCCTGGAAAAGAGCTATCGCCACCGGCAGCGTTCGGCTGCCTTCGTCATTGCTGAAGGCGGAGGCGAGCAGGAACTCATCATAGGCGAGGATGCCACAAATCAAACCCGTTGCCACGAGGCCTGGCGCCATGACTGGGCCGACAAGGCGAAAGATGATCGTGAAATACCCAGCACCGTCGATCTTTGCCGCTTCGTCGATTTCCACGGGCACCCGTCGCAGGAAGCCTGACAACAGCCAAAAGGCCACCGGCAGGTTGACTATCCCGTTGACCAGGATAAGGCCAGACAGGCTGTTGAGCAGACCAAGCCGACGCAGAAGCAGAAAAAGCGGAATGAGCGCGACCACCGGCGGCGCCACGTAGGTCGCCAACGTGAAGGCCGGAAGGAAGCGCCCGCCGACCTTCAACCGCACCATGGCGTACGTGGCTGGAAAGGCGACGGCGAGCGTCAGCAGGCTGCTACAAACCGCGACCAGCAGCGAGTTCGCCAGCAGGCGAAACAGTGGGATGATCTGGAAGGTGTTGATCCAGTTCGCCAGTGTCGGTGCCTGCGGCAGGAAATACCCGGTAAGCACCTGGTCTGGCGTCTTGAAGGAAACCGAGACGAGATACGCAATCGGCAACACAAAGAAGCCGACCATGACCGCGGCACACCCTGTTGCGACCCGGCCCCGCGACTTCCCCCCAGCTTGACTGGAATGGCTCATCCCGACCTCGTTTCGCTGCGTTTGTGAAGCCAGGTGATAGGCAGGGTGACAATACTGACGAGGATGGCGAACACCAGCGTTTGGGCTGCGGCCAGACCGACATCGAACTCCTGCATGGCAGTGCGCCATATGCGGAAGGTGGTGACGGTGGTGCTGAATCCCGGCCCGCCGAATGTCAGACCATAGACGAGGTCGAAGAGCTTGAACGCGATCACGACGCGCAACAGCAAGATGGCAAGCAGCGTCGGCATCAGCATCGGAAGCGTGATCTGCCAGAAGATCGTTCGCGGCGACGCGCCGTCGACACTTGCCGCCTCGAACACCTCGTCTGGCAAGGTCTGGAGCGCCGCATAAGCGAGGATCGCCACGAACGGCGTCCACTGCCAGGTATCGGCGACAGCGACCGAAAGGAAGGCTGCGGGCATGGTGCCGAGGAATGAGACCGGCTGGTCTATGATGCCGGTGCGCAACAGCACGCCGTTGAGCAGGCCGCCGGCGGGCGCAAGGATCAATTTCCAGGCCACGGCCACCATCATGGGCGGCGTCATCAGCGGCAACAGGATAAGGCTGCGCACCCACCTCGCCTGCTTCAGACTTGAATGCAGCATCATCGCGATCGCCAAGCCCAGTGCGAGCTGGATCAATGCGACGGGAATTGCGAAAATCGTCGTCCTCAACAGGGCCGCCTGAAAGTCGCCATCGCGCTGAATGGCGGCAAAGTTGGTCAGAACCGGCCAATGCTGGAACTGCCGCCCCAGCGAGCTCTTCGACAGCGACAACGCAAGCACGTCGAGAAACGGATAGATGGCAAAGGCGGAGAGGCCGAGCAGCAGCGGCGCGACCAGAAGGAACCCTGCCAATCGCGAGCCGCTTACCGTCGCTCCGGCCGATGTGGAAACCGGGTTGCCTCTATCCATTCAGCATTGCAACCCAAGCCGCCTGGGCATCTTTCATAGCCTGCTCGGGGGTCTTGGTCTGAGCGAGAACCAATGCAAGTTCGTCAGCCAGGCCTTGCAGCATCTTGGACGCCAGTGCCCCGGTAGGCCAGGCAAGCGCGCCATTTAGTGCCTGGGCGCCAGCAGCCTGAACCTTCGGCGCCGCCGCCTTGTACTGGCTGCTGTCGAGAACCGACGTGAAGATCGGATCGATGCCACTGCCGGGAGTCAGTGTCAGCTTGAGGTTCATTTCCTTGCTGCAGGCAAACTTGACCAGTTCCCAAGCGGCGTCCGGCTGCTTCGAGCCGGCCGAGATCGCCAGGCCGAAACCGGCGTCGAGCGAGCCGCGATGCTGTTTGTTGGCGCCGCCAATCGGCATCTGCACCACGGTCCACTTGTCAACAATCTGCGACATTGCCGGATCCTGTGCGTTGACCCCGAGATCGGTCCAGAACTCGATCATGGCCGCCTTACCGGAGAGGAAGGCCGGCAATCCTTGCTCGAACCCGGTTTCCAGCGGCGTCGGCAGAGCATACGGAGCAACGTTAAGCATGGCCTGGACGGCCGCGATGCTGACTTCCGAATCGAGCAACGGCTTGCCGCTGGCATCGAAGAAATCGCCACCCAGACCAGCCAGCCGGTTGGTGTAGCTGCAGCCTATCATGAAAGGGTTTTTCACACCGAGCAGCGCGGTGCCGAAGATGCCGTTCGCTGTCTCGGCCTCCGTGATGACCTTCGCCGTCGCCAGATATTCGTCCCAAGTCGTGGGCGGCTTCTGGCCGCTCCGTTCCAGGATCTCGGTGTTGACGAACAGCACGTGCGAATCGCCGTCATATGGCACCCCCCAGCGCTTTCCCTTGTACAGTGTGTAGGGATCGTAGATCGACGGCAGGAAGTCCGCAGCGGCATAATCCTTGGCAATGCGGTCGGTAACGTCGACGACCGTGCCGTCTTCGGCGAGCGCGCCGAGCAGACAGTACCAGTAGTCGATGACGTCGTAGACGTTGGATCCGGACTGGACGTCGAGGGTCGCCTTTTGCTGGATCTGGTCGTTGGGAACCGGCAGTACGTTGACCTTCGCGCCGGTCGCCTTGCCGAACTCGTCTGCAACTATGCGTCCACCGGTGACGTGCGGCTGGATCACCATAAGATTGAGTTCGATACCCTTGAGATCGGGCGCGCTCCATGCCTGCCGCGGCATCAGAGCGGCTGCCCCCAGCATTGCTGACGTGCCGAGCAATTGCCGTCGTGTCAGCGACATTTGCTGCATGAGTTCCATCAAGTTACTGCTCTTCATTGCGCATTCCTCCACCAGCCTGCTTCTTAGTCGTTTTAGAAAGAGCCGCCTGGTAGCTCCTATTCCGCCCCGGCGTACGCATGTGGCGGTCAAGCACTTCGCCCTCACGCACCCCAGGCTTCTGCAGCGAAGTCACGAAGCAGCGCGGCGAACCTCGACCGACCGTCCGCGTGCCCGGAAACGGCAACGCCAATGCCGATCGCAGCAGGCGCTCCAAATCGCGCGGGCAACTGGATTGCGATGACGAGGTCGTCCTGGGCACTCAGATCGCGACAAACCGCGAAGCGATCGACGCGGTGCATTCGCAGCTCGTTGACAAGATCCTCCACATTGACCGCATGTGCAGCATCGCCGACGGCGTTCCCGTGCCGGAGAATGCCACGTACGTCATTCTCGTTCTCTGCTAGAAGCAGCATCCTGCCCAGGGCGTCCCTGCCAATCGGCAACTTCATGCCGGGACTCAGGCGATTCGTCCTTGGCTCGGCCGACGGCCAGGAGACATGCACATATTGAACGTGCACCCCATTGCGGACGCCAAGCCGGACATTTGCATTGGCCTCGATGCTCAACGCATCCAACGCCTGCAGCAGGCCGCTGCCCTGGAGAAACGTGTCGTGGACCCAGTTGCTCAACAGCACGGAGCGGACGCTCGGTAGGTATTTCCGCGTCTTGCGATCGCGCGCTATGAAACCTGCACCGCTCATGGCCTGTAGCAGCACGGACGAACTTGACTGGGGGATTTCGAGCGCGCAGGCGATTTCCGAGACCGACAGCGGGCGGCGGAGAGCAGCAAAGAGTTCAATGATTTCGAGCGGGCGCGTCGCCGATCTCAGGATGCTGCGGTTTGGCCGGGCTGGCAGGCGGCCGGCGTGATGACGATCGCATCCGGCCGCGCTCACTTCGGCGTCAGCTGCTTCGTTCAGCATCCCGGTTCGTCCAGAGAAAATTTCGGTAATGCGATGCCATCGGCGATGCGGTCGAACACCACATGGACGCGCGCACCAATCCTGAGGTTCGCCTGCCCGCCGACCAAATTGCTGACGACCAGCGGGCCTTCGTCAAGCCGCACCAGACATGTACGGTAGGGCAAGTCTGCCTTAAAGCCGTCCCAATAGGCGCGATGGAAATCCGCCCAGGACTGCAGCGTGCCTTTTCCGCTCGCCGGTTTCCAGGTCTGGCGGTCATTCAGGCACCGAGGGCATACCGGCGCTTCGGGAACATGAGCGTCGCCGCACGCATCGCAGGTCTGCAGCGCGTAAATTGACTTGAGCGCATAGTCCCAGAACGGCCTGTTCAAGGGCGTAATCTTGGGCAACGGCTTTGCCTCTACGGATTTCTCGGAAGCGGAAGCGCCATACGCCATGTCAGCCGTCACGCCCGCGTATAAACGATCGTGCGCGTGCATGGTGTTGCTTGCACGTACGTCACGACTTCACAGTCCTCAACCTGCCGATCGCCGCATTCGCCACGCAGTTGGCGCACCGCCTCGACGTTGAGGGCCCAGCCCTGCATATACGAATTGGACAGATGGCCGCCGTCCGTGTTGGTCGGCAGCCGGCCGCCAAGTTTCAACGCTCCGCCCTCGACGAACCGGCCGCCTTCGCCGCGCGGGCAGAAGCCAAGGCCTTCGAGGCTGAACAGCACGGTCGGACTGAAATTGTCGTAACACATCAATGCATCGACATCGGCGGGCTCGACGCCGGCCATGGCGAACGCCTCATCGCCCGATGCCGAGACCTGATCGTGCCAGAAGTCGATGTGAAAATTCTCTATGGACGAGTTTCGATAGGCCTCGCGCCCCGAAAATCCGCTGATCCGAACCGGCGGCTTGGCGAGATCAGCGGCCCGCTCGCTTGTCGTGAGGATCAGGCAGACGGCGCCATCGTTGATCAGGCAATAATCGAATAGGCGCAGCGGGGCGACGATCGGACGGGAACTCTCATGGTCGTCGATAGTCATTGCCTCCTTCATCACCGCGCCGGGATTGAGTTGCGCATGGCTGCGGAAGGCCACGGAAACTTCAGCGAGTTGCCGCGTCGTCGTACCGTAAAGCTCCATGTGGCGACGGAACATCATGGCGTGGGCGCCGCCGGGCGAGGTGAACCCCCAAGGGTCCCAATGGCCCGGCATTTCACCTCCGCCGTAGAAGACGCGGCGAGATCGGCCGATGTTGGCGTAAAGCAGCGCGACATATTTCGCCTGGCCGCTCGTCAAGGCGATCGTTGCCTCGATGAGGCCGATGCCCGACATGCGACCATGCCCCGGTAGGGTGATCGTCCAACGCGGATCAAGTCCCAGGACTTCGCCCATCCGGTAGTAGCTCGGAATACGACATGTAAGCAGGCCGTCGACCGCGCCCTTGTCCAGTCCGCAATCTGCAACCGCGTTGCGAAACGCCTCAGCCGCCAGGCCATACTCGTCCATGTCGGGAAAGTTGCCGTACGCCGTCGTGCCGACG
>NZ_RZTF01000127.1:5208-9930 GCF_004023175.1 Mesorhizobium sp. M7A.F.Ca.MR.362.00.0.0 | reverse complement strand
ATACTTTATCTCGAAGCCCAGAAAAGCCTTGCATCGTCCCTCCGTAATGGATGATGCATTTTATTTTATTTTGGTCAAGAGGTTCGGAACCATTTCAGAGGCCGCGTGTCCCGACATAAATCGAGTAAAGAGACGAGGCAGCGGCTATGAACAGGCGATTGCGCTTGGGCCGCCAAACGTCAGGTTTGTGACGGGTTTCCGGGACCGCAATCTTACCGATTAATTCCCCCTCGGGGCTGATGCAGTGAACACCATCAGCCGCCCTTGTCCAGATATTGCCATCGAGGTCCACGCGGAACCCGTCAGGCACCCCGGCATCGATCACGGCGAATGTCCGGCGGTTGCCAAGCCCACCATCGGCCGCTACGTCAAAAGCTAGGATCTCATGTGCGCCACCCAGGCGTGTGCGTCGCGCCTGAGTCGGCAACGAAAGGATTTTCTCGGTGGGCGAGAAGGCCAGACCATTGGGCTTGTCCAGTTTGTCCGTGGCGATCGCCAGCTTGCCATCGAGGGGATCAAGGCGGAAAACGCAGCGGCGCCCAAGCTGGAGGCGCGGTTTCCTGTGTAATCGCTGAGAATTCCATAATCCGGGTCGGTAAACCAGATCGAATCATCCGAGCGTACGACGATGTCGTTTGGCGAGTTGAGCTGCTTTCCATCGTAGCTATCGGCGAGAACGGTCTGCCTCCCGTCAAGTTCGGTGCGGACGACGCGACGATTGCCGCTCTCGCAGGTGAGCAGACGCCCTTGGCGGTCCCGGGTGTTGCCATTGGCGTTGCCGGACGGATGGCGAAAGACGACCGGTGGCTGCCCTTTGGCGACAGTAATATTTGCTCTGCCGGAACGTCGCTAAGAAGGAGAATCTCGAGATCCGCAAAACAGACCGGACCCTCCGCCCACATCATACCGGTGTGAAGACGCTCCAATGGCGCATTGGCCACGACATAGCGCCGGAAGCCTTAAAAATTCAGGATCGAAATTTCTTCTGCACTTTTTCCACCACCCGAGGTGAATTGGTTTGACCCCCGCAATTTCTAATTGACAGGCGCCGCTTCTCAATGCCTAATTTTATATAATGCATTATCTTGCCGAGCAAACTCCATAAATGTGGTTGCTCAACATCAACGCTGAGACGGTCCAAACACCCTTCATGACAGCTGCAAGAGTTGAACCCCGGTCGACCGCTCTGGCGTCCGACACCGCCCCCGGAATGCTGTCTGGCCTTCGAGTGATCGAGGTGGCGGACGAGACGGCGGAGTATTGCGGCCTGCTGCTTGCAGGACTCGGCGCCGAGGTGATCAAGATCGAACCAGCAGGCGGCAGCCCGACGAGGCGCATCGCCCCGTTCTGTTCTGAGGAGCCCGACCCCGAAAAGTCGCTCTATTTCTGGGCATACAACCGCGGCAAGAAATCCGCCGTCGCCGATCTGGATACCGCAGGCGGTCGCGAGATGTTGGTCCAGCTCCTGGGTACTGCCGACATCCTGCTGGATGCTAGCTGCGGCATGTTGAATGAACAGCTTGGGCTGACCCGCGAAGCCTTGGCGGCGCGGTACCCCTCGCTCGTCATCGCCCGCATGACGCCTTTCGGCGATGACGGCCCTTGGAGTACCTTCAAGGGGTCGGACCTGGTTCATCTGGCGCTCGGCGGCGTCATGATGAATTGCGGCTACGATCCGGATCCATCGGAACAGTACGACCTACCGCCTATCGCACCGCAAATCTGGCATGCCTACCATATTGCCGGTGAGCAACTCATGATTGGCATTCTTGCCGCTCTGATCGAGCGGACCACCTCGGGTCTCGGTCAGGATATCTCCTGTGCCATCCATGAGGCGGTAGCCAAGAGCACCGAGATCGATCTGATGTCATGGGTGATGCGCCGAGCGCCGCTCCATCGTCTGACATGCCGTCATGCCCTGGAGGCAGTGTCGCGTGTCCCCAACATCAGTCACACCAAAGATGGTCGCTGGTACATGACCTGGGGTGTTGGCGCCCGTGACAAGGCCAATCTCGTGCCGTTCCTCGAGCGTTTCGACATGGCTGCGGACCTCGAGGCGCCCACAGCCGATGCGGACTTTAACGCACGCAGCGTCCCGGGCTCGTCGAAGATGGACGACGCCACCTCGCACACGCTGGAAGTGGTTCAGCGTTTCGTCCGCGCCCACACATATGACGCGACGCCCTGGCAAGAAGCTCAGGCAGCGGGATTGCTCTGGGCACCGGTGCGCAAGCCGCATGAGAATGCACAAGACGAGCATTGGCTGAAGCGCGGCGCCATCACCAAGGTCGATCACCCTGAACTTGGGCGCAGCTTCCATTATGCCACAAGCAAATGGCTGAGTTCGGAAACACGATGGCAGGCCGGCAAGCGCGCGCCGCTGCGCGGTGAGCATACGGGCGAAGTGAGCAACACCTCAAGGCAGGCATCGCCAAAGGTAGCGGCAGAGGCGACCCTGAAACCGGCGCTCTCAGCACGCAATCGTCCCTTTCCTTTGCAGAACGTCCGCATCTTTGACTTCTCATGGTTTCTTGCTTCGGCGGGCGGAACGCGCTTTGCTGCTGCGCTTGGCGCCGAGTGCATCAAGGTCGAATGGAAGGAAAACCCAGACACACGCCTCGCCGCAATGGCACCCGTTGGCGGCCGCACGGCGCGCGAGGCCGCGACCGGCCCACTGCCGGGCGTCAGCGATCCCGACATGGGCGGCCAGTTCAACAATAAGAACACGGGCAAGCGCGGGCTCTCGCTCAATATCCGCCACCCGAAAGGTATCGATATCGCCAAGCGGCTGATCGCAATCTCCGACGTCGTCGCCGAAGGCTTCTCTCCGGGCGTCCTCGATCGGTTAGGCCTGGGGTATGACGTCCTGCGCAGCATCCGTCCCGATATCATCTACGTCCAGCAGTCCGGCATGGGCAGTTACGGCACCTATGGCCGACTGCGCACCGTTGGGCCTATCGCTGCCTCGTTTGCTGGGATGAACGAGATGTCCGGTCTTGCCGAACCGGCGATGCCTGCCGGGTGGGGGTATTCCTATCTCGACTGGATGGGGGCCTATGGCTTCGCCCAATCGCTCCTCGGTGCGCTGTACTACCGCTCGGTCACCGGCAAGGGTCAGCATATCGATGCGTCCCAATGCGAAGCGGGCATCTTCCTTGCCAGCCAGGCCATCCTCGATTGGTCGGCAAACGGGCGAGTGTGGCAGCGTACCGGCAACCGCTCCCCTTATGGCAATGCCGCGCCGCATGGCGCCTATCGTTGCCAGGGGGCGGATCGCTGGATCGCGATCTCGTGCTGCGACCAGCGGTCATGGGCGGCGCTCGCCCATGCCGCGGGCCATCCTGAATGGCTAACCGATCCACGCTTCGCCAATATTGCGGCTCGTCTTGTCAACCAGGATGCACTGGACAAGGTGGTTGGAACGTGGACCGAGGGCGTTGAGGCCTATGACTGCATGAGCCGCTTGCAAGCAGCTGGCGTGGCCGCTGGCGTATGCCAGACGGCGGAGGATCGCTGCGATCACGATCCGCAGTTGCGGAGGTTGGAGTGGCTGACCGAAGTGCCTGGGACAAGGATCGGGACGTGGCCCGTGGCCGAAGTGCCGTTCAAACTTGGCCGCACACCCGCGCATGCAGGCGGATTGATCAACCGCGGAGCGCCTTGTTACGGCGAAGACAACGAATATGTCCTCGGTGAACTCCTCGGCCACTCAACAGCACAGATCCGCTCGTTCAAGCACGAGGGCGTTATTTGACCTCGGCAAGAATCCCAGGCGGATCAAGCCAAACAACCAGATGGATAACAATCAGATGACCAGCAAGCAGCGAAACAGCGTCGCCGACGGTACAGCGGCACGTGAACGCGTCGGTACGCGCTACCGTGATCCCGCTCTCGCCGAAGAATTGTCCCACGTCACTTGGAACAGCACGCTGGATGTGATGCTGTCGCACCGGTCGGTGCGCTACTACCTCGACCAGCCCCTTCCCGCAAATACCCTTGAGCTCGTCGTGGCGGCCGCACAGTCGGCGGCTTCAACTTCCAACCTCCAAGCTTGGAGCGTCATTGCGGTCGAGGACAAGGATCGCAAGGCGCGGCTGGCCGGCTACGCCGCGGACCAGAAGCACATCCATGACGCGCCGCTGCTGCTCGTTTTCGTCGCCGATCTGGCTCGCCTGCGTGCGATCAGCGATGAGCGGGGACATGCCGGTGTCGCACTCGATTACATCGAGGCATTCATCTTTGCCATCGCGGACGCCGCGTTCGCAGCGCAGAATGCCGCTGTTGCAATCGAGTCGCTCGGCCTCGGCTGCTGCTACATAGGCGCGATGCGTAACGACCCTCAGGCCGTCGCCAACGAACTGGGACTGCCCGACGAATCGATGGTCGTGTTCGGCATGACAGTCGGCCGCCCCGATCCGGCGGTGGCAACAGACGTCAAGCCGCGCCTGCCGCAAGGCATAATCCTCCACCGCGAGCGGTATACCCAAATCGACCCGGAGCTTATGGCGGCCTACGAGGCACGCATGCGGGAATTCCAGGCCGAACAGAACATGCGCAACATCGACTGGACTGAACAGACCGCGGCGCGGATAAAGGACGTTGCTGCACTGACCGGCAGGCACGTGCTCACGGACTTCCTGAAGGCGCGGGGATTTGGGCTCAAATAGCTGCGGTTGCGCGCGCCAATGTTGACTGAGAGACAGGGGCTGCGAATTCGTCAGG
>NZ_RZTF01000127.1:0-5200 GCF_004023175.1 Mesorhizobium sp. M7A.F.Ca.MR.362.00.0.0 | reverse complement strand
CGTCAGGCCTGCGAACCGCCGGCCCTGTCACGTCGCCGAGATTCTCGGCAACTCAAACGCGTCTGTCGTGCGGACATAGGTGTTTCCTTGTGCCCTGGCGACAAGGCGCAATTTTTGTGTATCGACATGGAAGCGAACCGGGTCGATCAGCATGTCGTCGCGTATATGCATCATCTGGACCGTTCCCAGGATGAGCGAGCGCGATACCCCGAGAGGAACAATGCTGTGCAGCACGCACTCCATGGAGACGGGGCTCTCGGCAATTCGCGGCGCGGCGATCGTCACTGAAGCTTCCTCTGCAAGCCCGGACCGCGAAAACTCATCGATTTCCGGCGCAAACTCGGCGGCGGTTATGTTCATCTGGTCCAGCCGATCCTCGTCGACCAGATTGACGACGAATTGGCCCGACATCCGGATATTGCGTCCTGTGTCCTTGTTGTCGCCTGCAGACCGGTCGACGATGCTGAAACCGACGACAGGGGGATCCTCGCTGAAGACATTGAAGAACGAGAATGGCGCTGCATTGCGCACCCCGTCCGACGCGACGGTCGTGACCCATGCGATCGGCCGTGGCGTGATCGTCGAGGATAGAAGTTTGTGCCGGTCAAGCGGCTTCAGCTCGGAGAAGTCGAACTGCATTGTCGTGGGGACCTCCGATGATTTGGCGGGGCAGACCAGTTTGGCTGGCGCCACGCCTTTCTAGCACCGGCAAAATCGATTGTTTGCTCTATATCGGAACGCGCGCATCGCGCTTAGCGAGGCTGGTGCGTCAACGCATTGAAAGCATCTTCACCGCGGCTGCCGCTGCGCCAAAGCCATTGTCGATGTTGACCACCACAACTCCCGGCGAGCAACTCGCGAGCGCTGCGTTGAGCGCCACATATCCGCCGGCGGCCACGCCGTAGCCGACAGATGTCGGTACAGCGATCAACGGCGCCGCGATCAGCCCGGCGAGCACGCTGAAGAGCGCGCCTTCCATGCCGGCGACAGCGATAACAACCCGAAACATCCGGATTTCGTCGAGCCTTTCAGTAAGCCGCCACAATCCGGCGACACCGACATCGGCGACGATAGGCGCGTCATGGCCGTTGAAGCAGAGCGCTCGGGCGGCTTCCCGTGCGACCGACATATCCGACGTGCCCGCCGCCACGATGCCCACACCTGTGCTTGCAACGGGCATGGACCCGCCCAGCACCGCAGTGCGCGACAGTGGATCATAATCAAGTGCACTGCGAATGGCGAAATCGAGCGCCAGAAAATGGCTTTCGTCGAGACGCGTGAACAACAGCCGCTCTCCTTTCTCGGAAGCAGCGACGATGATGGCGGCCACCTGGGTCGGGCTCTTATGCTCACATAGCACCGCCTCCGGCACTCCGGTGCGCCTGCTGCGTTGCCAGTCGAGTTGAAAGTCGTTCATGGGCGCATGAACATCGCGCCGCGGCTGTAGGGCCGGGCGCCCACGAAGACGCGTCCTGCCTCGGCGCAAAGCCGCTGCGTGATCTCGACCAGCAGATGCTTCTGCGCGGACACGCCGTCGCCGAGTTCCAGAACCACGCCTGACCGCGTAATCCGGCAGCGCAACGTAACGCCACTGGCGGCAATGTCAGCCAGATGCCGCTCGGCCTTCTCGATGAATGCGAGGTCGCGGGCATCGATCGCTATTCCCGTCTCGACGCGGCTTGCCAGGCATGGCTGGGCGGGCAATTCGGCGACAGAGCCCAGGCCAAGCTCGCGAGAAAGCGCGCGAATGTCGGCCTTGGCCATTTCCGCTTCGATGAGGGGATGTACCACCTGGCGCTCGGCGGCAGCCAGCAACCCGGGACGATAGTCGCCGAGATCATCGAGATTGGCACCCGACGCGATCACATGCGGCGTCAGTGTGCGTATCCGATCGTAGAGATTGGTCTTGCAGAAATAACAGCGGTTCGAGGGATTGTCCCGATAGCGTGAATCCTCGAACTCGCCAGTTCCGATGACGAGGGTCGTCCAGCCTTCGGTATCTGACAGACCCCGCACGCGTGCCGTCGCCTCTTCCGGAACGGCTGGTGAGGCGGCATGGATTACCGTCACCGCAAGGCCCGGCTTGCGATGTGCGAAGGCTGCCAGCGTCACTGAATCCACGCCGCCGCTGACAGCAATGGCGAGCTGTTCGAAACGGTCAAGAACGCGGTCAAGACGCTGTGCCGGCGCAATGTCATTCATCGTCGGTCGTCTCGGCCTGCCACTTCATGGCGCGGCGCTCGGCAAGGCTTCCGCCTCGAAGGGCATCGCTTTCCACCTTGCGTGTGATGCCCGATGGCCGGAGGACCGCCTTGACGGCAAGTCCGGCAGCCTTGACGTTTTCCCGGAAGAGGACCAGCCGGCGTTCCTCCCGCAGGCGCAAGCCAATTGTCGATGTCTCGGCAAAACACCGGGCCGTCACCTGATCGGCCAGTTCCGGTCTCGCCAGAAGCCGGAACGACGAGGCGGGACGCCCCTTCTTGCCGAGGCGCTGCCCCACGGAGAGATCCAACACGCCGTCCGTTGCCCTGAGGCGATCGCAGGCGACGCCCATCTCTTCGCCGGTCATGTCGTCGATTTCGAATTCGATGACACTGATGGTGTCGCTCGGAGTTGAGACTTCGTTCTCTAGGACGAGAACGCGAAGAATGTTCGGCATCCCGGGCAGGTGCCGCGTCCCCGCGCCTGTTCCGGACGACACAAGCCGGCCAGACGTGCCGCCAGCACCAGGCGCTGTGAGATGTTTAAGGATCGCCGCGCCGGTCGGCGTCACGCGCTCGCCTGATATGCCGTCGTCGCGCCATTCGAACCCGGTCAGGATCGCGGCCGTGGCAGGCGCGGGAACGGGCAGCAGTCCGTGGGCGGTGTGCACAAGGCCACCGCCTCGCGGCAGAGCCGAGACACTCCACACCGTCTTGTCGAGCGCCGCTGCGATGCTGCCGGCGCAGACGACGTCAACCAGGGAGTCCCAGTCGGCGATCTCGTGAAAATGTACCCTTTCGACCGGCACGCGATGGATGGCCGCCTCCGCCTCGCCAATGATCGTCAGTATCGCAATGGCCCTGGCAGCCGTTCCATCGTGGAGATCCGCGGCCTTGATGCGTGCCACCATGTCAGCAAAACTACCTGCATGCGCTTCATCAGGAATCTGGTTGCGATCGTGATGGTGATGGTGGCCATCATCATCACCATATGCGTTCGCATGGGCGTGTGGCGCTGCAGCCGACATCGCGCGCTTCGCGACCAGACCGAAGCGCCGCACGCGCATCGACAGGCTCTCGCCTTCCTCGAAGGCAATGCCACCGGCCTCAACCGGAAGCACTGCAGCGCCGTCGGCAAGTACGCGCTCTCGCAGGTCAGGCAGCGCGTCGAGCATTGCCGCGACGAACATGTCGCCGGCGATGCCGCCGACTGCATCGAGGTGGACGCGTCTCACAGTCCTGCCCGCCGATAGATCGGAATGACGTATGGTCCCTCCGGGATGATGGCAACGGCGGGGTCGCCATGGCGTTCAAGACTGGCCGCGATTGCGTCGTTTACCGAGGGGACCAGTTCAACTCCGGTGATGCGGCGTTCCTCGCGATCTAGCCCGGTCGTGTAGAGCTGGATCTTGCCCACCCGCATCGGCTTCAGCTGCATCTCCGTCTGCCATTCATCGATGTCGGCAAGCGTCTTCGCCGTAAGCGTGGCAAGGAATGGCTCGGGTCCCATCTCCACCAACCGCGCTTGCGCCTGGCGGAATTCGTGGCTGCCCAAGCCCTCCGAACATTCCGAGGCGATGATCAGCGTCCCGCCCGGGTCGAGAATGTCGATCGGCGTCACCATACCCTTGATCGTCTGGTAGTAGGTCTTGTCGAGGGGATAGCCTGCAGACGACGTCACCACGGTCTTGAACCGGCGCGGCACGTCGATCATCGTCGTGTCAGCGATGAAATCGACCGCAGCCAGATGGCTGGCTATGATCTCGCCAAAGGTCACGCAAACCAGATCGCGATCTTCATCGAGCACGGTGTTCAACGCATAGATTTCGCCAACCTTGCGTACGATCTGCAACTGTTCCTCATGGAGCGGGTTGCCGACCAGATTGCACTGGACTGACAGCGGGTCTTCCATGAAACGCGCCGAGTGGAAGGTGCGGATGGTTTCGTGGCCGGCAACGCCGGGGGCGACAACCTTTCGACCACCGGACCAGCCTGCCATGAAATGGGGCTCGACCAGGCCTGTAGCGATACGGAGGTCCGCATCCGCGAAAAGCCGATTGATCCGGATCGGTGTCCCACGCGTCTGCGTATGTCCCAGATCGACGTGGTCGTGTTCGTTGCGTGCGAAATGATTGGTGACGCGGACGGTCTTCAGAACCCAAGGATCGCCGACCAGTTCCTCCAGTTCCACACCCTCGTTCGGACGATGAAGGCCGGTGGCAACGAGCACATCGATCCTGTCCGCGGGAATGCCGCCTTTGATCATTGTCTCGATCATGACGCGTAGGAATAGCCGGTTCGGCACCGGGCGCGTGATGTCGCAGATAAGGATGCAGGCGCTCCGACGCCCGACCACCAGACGGGCTAAAGGCTCGGAGCCAATCGGATTCGCGAAGGCGGATGCAATTGCTGAAGAGGCGTCGAAGAGTTTTGGCAACAACGCCTTCCGGATTACTGTCGGCTCCGCGCCTTGCGGCAATGCCAGCTTCAGCAATCCACGACCGAAGGCAAGTTCGAAAGGACCGCCATGTTTCATCTGCCGTCCCTCGGCTCTCACGATCCGCCGTCCGTCGCTACGGCCCGGCACCTATGATGTTCGGCGGCTGATCCAGCCCTCTTCGGCCACGTGACGTCGCTCGAACATGTCTGGCTTGCCTTCGAGTACCGCTGGTCAGTCAACCGAAGTAAGTCTCGGTTTGGAGACCTGTCGTCGCAATCGGCGATGCGGACGCGACCGACTTGCCGCGAGAGCAGCAGGTCATAGCGGCCGGTCAGGCAAATTCCGCCTCCCCGCCAACCTTCTGCTTGCGGATCGCCTCGACAACTGCTTCACCCATGGCCCTCGTGCCGATCTTCCTGCAGCCGGGTTGATAGATGTCTGCGGTCCGATACCCCTCGCGCAGCACTGACCGTACGGCCTGCTCGATACGCGAAGCGTGCTGGTCGCGGCCAAACGACTGCCGGAGCATCATGGCAACCGAAAGGATTGCGGCCAGTGG
>NZ_RZTF01001280.1:0-208 GCF_004023175.1 Mesorhizobium sp. M7A.F.Ca.MR.362.00.0.0 | reverse complement strand
ATTCCACA
The DNA here is from genome assembly GCF_004023175.1 of Mesorhizobium sp. M7A.F.Ca.MR.362.00.0.0. NCBI lineage: Bacteria > Pseudomonadati > Pseudomonadota > Alphaproteobacteria > Hyphomicrobiales > Phyllobacteriaceae > Mesorhizobium > Mesorhizobium sp. M7A.F.Ca.MR.362.00.0.0. The sequence goes on along the minus strand of NZ_RZTF01001280.1, from coordinate 200 downwards.
GCGATGAATCAAAAGCGGAGCTTCTTCCTGTAGCGTATAATCAAAAACAAATCGTTGAGTCTTCTGCTGTTGTTGCCATTTTAGGCGATTTAAAGGCAAATGAAAACGGTGAAGAAGTTTATGCTGAATTAGCAAGCCAAGGCTATATTACGGATGAAATCAAACAAACATTGCTCGGCCAAATCAACGGTGCTTACCAA
>NZ_RZTF01001279.1:0-208 GCF_004023175.1 Mesorhizobium sp. M7A.F.Ca.MR.362.00.0.0 | reverse complement strand
CGACAAGACAGCTTTTGGAGAAGTTTCCAGAAACAAAAGTCATTATCCTTTCCATTCATGATGATGAAAACTATGTAACACATGCACTAAAAACAGGAGCAAGCGGCTATCTATTAAAAGAGATGGATGCAGATGCACTTGTAGAAGCAGTTAAAGTAGTGGCGGACGGCGGGTCATACTTGCATCCGAAAGTTACGCATAACCTAGT
>NZ_RZTF01001278.1:0-209 GCF_004023175.1 Mesorhizobium sp. M7A.F.Ca.MR.362.00.0.0 | reverse complement strand
TTCTTAAAGCGGTCCTCGATTGAGACATGTTTAACCTCGATCCGTTCCCGGTCTTTGTTCTGTTCTTCAAAAACCGGCCTGATATGGATAAAGCCTGGGTGCGCCTTCCGCAGCCTGTGAATCTCTTCAAGTGACAGCTGGTCTGTGACACGGATTTCCAGGTCAATCCAAGCATTCTGATCTCTGCCTTCATCCAGCCAGCTGTACAC
>NZ_RZTF01001277.1:0-209 GCF_004023175.1 Mesorhizobium sp. M7A.F.Ca.MR.362.00.0.0 | reverse complement strand
ATACTAAGGTAATCTGCAACGCGTCTGTTGAGGACCGCGTACCGCCGTTTTTGCGGGGCGGAGGGAAAGGCTGGATTACAGCAGAGTACAGCATGCTGCCGCGGGCAACAAACCAAAGAACAATCAGAGAATCTTCTAAGGGGAAAATTTCCGGCAGAACAATGGAGATCCAACGCCTGATCGGCCGCGCGCTTCGAGCTGTTGTAGAT
>NZ_RZTF01001276.1:0-209 GCF_004023175.1 Mesorhizobium sp. M7A.F.Ca.MR.362.00.0.0 | reverse complement strand
GGTAAAGGTGTATGCCTTCCCATCCCATCGCGACCTGAAGGACGCCATGAAACTCGCGTAGCGTCATCGTCGAGGGAACCTGAACCCTACGCCACACCATCGGGCTCACGTCGTGCAGCCAGATGCGGAATTGCAGGATGGAAATCTCATCCTCCGAGGCTGCCGCCTCTCCGGCAGTTTTCGTCGCTGCCCGTTTTGCCCTTTTCAAA
>NZ_RZTF01001275.1:0-209 GCF_004023175.1 Mesorhizobium sp. M7A.F.Ca.MR.362.00.0.0 | reverse complement strand
ATTCCAACCCACTGGGGAGCTAATGGTCAACCAGACAGTTTTACGGAAAAAAGCTATCTTTCCGTTCTTTCCCATCTGCTGCTCCTATTGGTTATGCAGTCCATGTTTGTTGCCATCCACGAATTTACTAGAAAATCGGGAATCAAGATTAGCGCTGCTAACAAATCTGGTTCTAAGACAACGCAGCTGCTTATGAGAAAGTACAACAG
>NZ_RZTF01001274.1:0-209 GCF_004023175.1 Mesorhizobium sp. M7A.F.Ca.MR.362.00.0.0 | reverse complement strand
TGGCATATGGACGAGACGTACATCAAGGTCCGCGGCCAGTGGATGTATCTTTACCGCGCCATCGACAGCCTCGGCGACACCGTCGAATTCAAATTTCAGCGAAAACCGTGACCTGGTGGCGGCCAAACGCTTCCTCCGCAAGGCGCTGGCGCGCCATGGCCAGCCGGAGCGCATCGTCATCGACGGCAGCCAGACCAATCACGAGGCAA
>NZ_RZTF01001273.1:0-210 GCF_004023175.1 Mesorhizobium sp. M7A.F.Ca.MR.362.00.0.0 | reverse complement strand
GCTGACAGTGGAGGATATACAGAAGCTGAACCCTGCCAGTATTGTACTCTCTCCAGGTCCAGGCCGCCCTGAAAATGCCGGCATTATGATTGAAGTAATACAGAAATTACATCAACAGTTTCCGATTTTAGGAATTTGCCTCGGTCATCAAGGGATTGGCTCAGCTTTTGGGGCTAAGGTCGTAAGAGCAGAAAATATTATGCATGGGAA
>NZ_RZTF01001272.1:0-210 GCF_004023175.1 Mesorhizobium sp. M7A.F.Ca.MR.362.00.0.0 | reverse complement strand
TAACTGCGGCCTTTTTCCCTGCTTCTTTATAATGAAATTTTGCTGTTGTAATGCCAGGATGAATGGCTTCCGTGACATCATAACCGCCAAAGCCAGTAACAGACAAAGTATCTGGTACAGCTATCCCCAGTTTGTATGCTGCCTTCAGACAGCCAAGGGCAATATTGTCTGTAGCACAAACGACAATACTCTGGTTGGAATTTCTTAAGA
>NZ_RZTF01001271.1:0-210 GCF_004023175.1 Mesorhizobium sp. M7A.F.Ca.MR.362.00.0.0 | reverse complement strand
GATTTAGAGTAGTGACCGGTGTTTGCTTCTTATCCTTTTTATTGACTATATGGCTGCTATTTGTTGTGTACCAACCACTTCAAAGAATAAACCTAACTAGGATTTTACCTATTATGACGACAACTCCTTCAGAAATTATGAAAGGAGTTTTCAAGAGCAGTTATACAATGTTAGGTTTCGAGACGTTATTTTTTATTTTTCCATTTATAA
>NZ_RZTF01000126.1:6664-15614 GCF_004023175.1 Mesorhizobium sp. M7A.F.Ca.MR.362.00.0.0 | reverse complement strand
GTCCTTTGACGGCGGCTGACTGGAAACGGAGGCATTGAACTGGGCTTGGATCGGACGGTCTAAGAGCGTGTCTCTCGCCCCTACAAAATATCCGCTTTAAAATCGTATAGGATATAGGATTGCATCGACGGAACCATCGTGTTAGCAGTCCTCACTGTCAAGAGGCAAAATATGCAGACCGCAAACTTACCCGACCCAAGCGACGCCACCATTGGAGCTGGTCGCATCCAGCGCGCCAACAGTCTCGTCGAAGATGTCTATGAAGCCATCTTCGCGCAGTTGATGGCTCTGAAAATCCCGCCAGGCTCACGCATTACAGTCGATAGCCTGGTCAAGGAATTCAAAGTCTCGCACACGCCGATCCGCGAAGCCCTTGGCCGGCTCGAAGGCGAAGGCCTCGTGCTCAAGACGCATTTGATCGGTTATCGTGCCGCACCCCAGATCACCCGGCGCCGTTTCGACGAATTATACGAGATGCGTCTGCTGCTCGAACCGCATGGCGCCGCAAAGGCCGCCGCAATGATGGACGAGGCCAAGTTCAATCTGTTGCTCGAAGCCGCCGGCGTGATGTCTCGCCGCGAAGGCAAGGATGATCGCGTACGCTATTCGAACTTCGCCAGGCAGGATGCGATCTTCCACGACAAGATCTTGGAGTTTTCTCAAAACGAACTCATCCGCGAGACGTTGAGCCACCAGCACACGCACTTCCACATCTTCCGCCTGATGTTTCATGCACGTGTGACCGAAGAGGCACTTGACGAACACGAGGCGATTCTTGCCGCGTTCGGCTCTGCCGATCCCGATGCCGCCGCAAAGGCGATGCGCATCCATATAGAGCACTCGCGCGATCGCCTGCTCCCGGCATTCGATTGAGGTCGGAACGGATGTCCATTGCCGCGAATATCGCCGGGGAGGGCGGGAGCACGTTGTCCAGCAATGCGCATGGTTCGCTCGAACCGGTGCTGCGCGCCCAGCAATTGTCCAAGCAATACGGCCCGGTGACGGTGTTGTCGGACATCACCCTAGACGTCCTGCCCGGTGAGATCCACGCCATCATTGGCGAGAACGGTGCCGGCAAGTCGACGTTGATGCGGCTGCTGTCCGGCTATGTCGAGCCAAGCCACGGCATATTGTCGATGAACGGACATGCGGTGAAATTTGCCAAGCCCAGCCAGGCACAGGATGCCGGTATCGCCTTGGTTCACCAGGAGATCCTGCTCGCCGAGGGGCTCACGGTCACCGACAATCTGTTTCTCGGGCGAGAGCTTTCGCGTGGCCTTGTCGTGGATGACCGCACCATGCGCCGGCTGGCGGCCGAGAAACTGGCGCAGATCGGCTGCGCGGTCTCGCCAAGGGCACTGGTGCGCGACGTCTCGCTGGCAGACCGGCAGATGGTGCAGATCGCTCGCGCTCTGCTTGACGACTATAAATTGGTTATCTTCGACGAGCCGACCGCCGTTCTGACCGGTGGCGAGGTCGAGCGCCTGCTGGAGATCGTCCTGCGACTGAAGGCTCACGGCATCGCCGTGCTGTATATCAGCCACCGGTTGGACGAGGTGCAACGGGTGGCCGACAAGGTGACCGTTCTGCGCGACGGCAAGATGGTCGGCACCTATCCCGGCAAGACGCTGAGCCAGATGGATATGGCGCGGCTGATGGTCGGTCGCGAACTAGCCGCACTCTATCCTGAAAGGACCGCAGCGCCTTCGGATGTACCGATGCTGAGCGTGAGGAACGCCTCCGTTCCCGGCTATGCGGAGGACGTGTCGTTCACGGTTCACAAAGGCGAGATCCTCGGGTTCGCCGGCATGGTCGGCGCTGGCCGAACCGAACTCTTCGAGGGCATTATCGGCCTGCGCCCGGCGGCCGCCAAGGTCGAACTTGAGGGCAAGTCGATCCATTTCCAATCGCCGCGCGCGGCGATCGACGCCGGCGTCGGTTACCTGACCGAGGATCGCAAGGGCAAGGGACTGCTGCTGCAGGAGCGCCTGGCGCCTAACCTGACGCTGTCGGCGCTCGGTGTGTTCCATCCCGGCCTCTCGATGGGGCGGCGCCGCGAAGCGGAGGCCCTGGAACAGGCCGTGGAGGCATATGACATCAGGCTGAAGAGCCTCGGCGCCAAAGCGGGCCAGCTTTCCGGGGGCAATCAGCAGAAGCTGCTGCTGGCGAAGGTGCTGCTGACTGATCCTTCGGTGGTCATTATCGACGAGCCCACGCGCGGCATCGACATCGCCAACAAGGCGCAGATCTATGCCTTCATCCAGGAGCTTGTGGCGAAGGGCAAGGCCTGCATCGTCATCTCTTCGGAGATGCAGGAATTGATCGGCATCTGCGATCGCATCCTGGTGATGCGCGAAGGCCGCATCACCGGCGAGGTCAGCGGCGCCGAAATGACCGAAAGCAACGTGGCGGTACTGGCGACCAGTGGCCCCAAGCCAGGGCCAAAAGCCAAGGGAGGCACAGAATGGCTGTCATGACCGAATCCGCACCCGGGCGTCGCGCCCTGGATCTCAATGTCAGTTGGACCGACATCGGACCCTTCCTTGCGCTGGCGGCCCTCCTGGTCGTGGGTTACCTCATCAACCCCGATTTCCTGTCCGCCACCAATCTCGCCAACGTCATCACTCGCAGCGCCTTCATCGCCATTATCGCGGTCGGCGCGACATTTGTGATCTCGTCCGGCGGGCTCGATCTTTCCGTCGGCTCGATGGCCGCCTTCATCACCGGCATCACCATCATGTTCATGAACACGGTGGCGCCGCATGCCGGTATCTGGGCTATTCCCGCCGGCATGGCGGTGGCGATCCTGGTCGGCCTGCTGTGCGGGCTTGCCAACGGCCTCATCGTCACGGTCGGCAGGATCGAACCGTTTATCGCCACGCTGGGCACGATGGGGATTTTCCGGGCGCTGATAACCTATCTGACCGACGGCGGCACGATACCGATCGACCGATCGCTGCGCGAGGCCTACCGGCCTGTCTATTTCGGCACGGTTGCCGGCATCCCGGTTCCAATCCTCATATCCATCGCCGTCGCCGCGGTCGCATCCTTCATCCTGTACAAGATGAAATACGGCCGCAAATGCGCGGCGGTCGGCGCCAATGAGGATGTCGCCCGTTATTCCGGCATCTCGGTGATCAGGACACGGACCGTCGCCTATATCGTCCAGGGTGTCTGCGTGGCCATTGCCGCGATCTGCTACGTGCCGCGCCTGGGCGCCGCAACGCCGACGACCGGACAGCTTTGGGAACTGCAGGTCATCACCGCAGTGGTGATCGGCGGCACCGCGCTGCGCGGCGGCAAGGGCCATGTGTGGGGAACAGTCGCCGGCGCCGTCATCCTGGAGCTCATCGCCAACCTCATGGTGCTGTCGGACTTCGTCTCCGAATACCTCGTCGCCGCTGTTCAGGGCGTCATCATCATCATCGCCATGCTCATCCAGCGGTTTTCGAATTCGAAATAGCGCCGCGTCCGGACCACGCGGATCAACGTTCTTGTAGGTCCAAGGGAGAAGACAATGTTCAGTAGAAAATGGATTGCGGCGGCGACACTTGGCGCGCTGCTGCTGGCCGGCCAGGCCATGGCGCAAGACAAGAAGGTCATCGCGGTGTCGATACCGGCAGCCGACCACGGTTGGACGGCGGGCATCGTCTATCACGCACAAGCGGCGGCCAAGGAAATCAATGCCGCGTTCCCGAACGTCGAAGTGGTCGTGAAGACGTCGCCGTCGGCGGCGGAGCAGGTCAGCGCGCTTGAGGACCTGTCGGCCAGCCGCAAGCTGGACGCTTTGGTGATCCTGCCTTACAGCTCGGAAGAGTTGACTCAGCCGGTCAAGGCTATCAAGGACATGGGCACGTTCATCACCGTCGTCGATCGCGGTCTGACTGACGCCTCCGTCCAGGATCTTTACCTCGCCGGCGACAATATCGCGGTTGGCACCAACACAGCCAAGTTCATGATCGACAAGCTCGGCGGCAAGGGCGACGTCGTTGTGCTGCGCGGCATTCCGACCGTCATCGACGACGAGCGCATCAAGGGCTTCCAGGACACGATCAAGGGTACGAACCTGAAAGTCCTCGACATCCAGTACGCGCATTGGAACAGCGACGAGGCCTTCAAGCTGATGCAGGACTATTTGGCCAAGTACCCCCATATCGATGCGGTCTGGGCCAATGACGACGACATGCTGCTTGGCGTGCTCGAAGCGGTCAAGCAATCGGGCCGGACCGATATCAAGCTGGCGCTCGGTGGCAACGGCATGAAGGACATCGTCAAGAAGGTGATCGACGGCGACGCCATGACGCCGGTCGAGACGCCATATCCGCCGTCGATGATCAAGACCGCGATCTACATGACCGTCGCCAACCTGATCGGCCAGGCACCCGTCCGTGGCACCGTCAAGCTCGACGCGCCGTTGATCACCCAAGCCAACGCCAAGGAATACTATTTCCCTGACTCGCCATTCTAACCCTGTCCGATTTCACCGAAAGGCAGGGCGCGGTCTGCGCCTTGCCTAGCTCAAACACTGAGAGGAAGAGCCATGCCAGGCAAAAAGATACTGATGCTGACCGGTGAGTTCACCGAAGAATACGAAATCTTTGTCTATCAGCAAGCCATGGAAGCCGTCGGTCACACCATCCACGTGGTATGCCCGGACAAGAACGCCGGAGATCTGATCAAGACCTCGCTGCACGACTTCGAGGGCGACCAGACCTACACCGAAAAGCTCGGCCACTATGCGCTGATCAACAAGACTTTCTCGGAAGCTGAGAGGCAGCTCGATCAATATCATGCCGTCTACTGCGCGGGCGGCCGCGGCCCGGAATACATCCGCACCGACAAGCGCGTGCAGGCGATCGTGCGCCATTTCCACGAGGCCAAGAAGCCGATCTTCACCATCTGCCACGGTGTGCAGATCCTGATCGCTGTCGACGGCGTGGTGCGTGGCAAGAAGGTCGCAGCACTCGGCGCCTGCGAGCCTGAAGTGACACTGGCGGGTGGCACCTATATCGACCTGTCGCCGACCGAGGCCTATGTGGACGGGACAATGGTTTCTGCCAAAGGCTGGACGGCGCTTGCTGCGTTCATCCGCGAATGTTTGAAGGTGCTGGGAACGGAAATCCGCCACGCGTAAGCTTCTGGAACCGACGCATTCCCCAAGGGATGCGTCGGTTCTCTTCAATAGCGCCTCCATATCCATATCAATTCGGTCGGGATCGCGGCTGTCGAGCGCACCGGTATAGGCGAGATGCTCAAGGAGTGCCGCCTGGTTGCGCTGCTTTCGTCCTTCTTGTGCTGGCGCGCGGCGCTGTTTCGGCGTCCGGATTAGAGGTCGTGTCGTCGACCGTGCGGCCCGTCGTCGCCCCAAGCGATCACGCTCGGTGCCGAGGTCCGGTGAACAAGTTCCCACAAAACCTTCTGACGACCGTTCGATCGGCGCTCAGGCGCGACGTCACCATGAAAGCGGGATGCGCCTGAGTTCAGGCCTGCGTCAGTCAAGCTGGCATCGCGGGCAAATGGTCTCCCGGCGTCCGGGTTGGTCATCGGCCTGACGAAAAGAACGGCGTCTAGGAACGATTCCGGCCGGCTGCCGTTGCCTAACATTAGATATCTCTTATGGAAGTTGCGAAATGCCGCTGTGTCAGAATCTATGCCCTCTTGAAATGACGTTCAAATGCCCGCGTTGCGGATTGGCTTTGCTGAAACCCGGGCGCTGGTTTCAGGTTGCATCCAAATATCGCTGCGAGGGATGTCACAGCGAAATCCGGATTACTTATCCCGACAAGATTGCACTGTTCCAGAAGTATGCGGCGCAGCGCGAGGCTCCACCTCCGCCAAAGCATAGCTCAGTCCTGACCAAGTCATTCAGCGGCTAGGCCATGGTCCTGCCAGGGGCGGCGGGGCGACTGAACGCTGACTGCCGGCGGCAGGGTTGCCTGTCGCATGGAACGAAATCCGTTCCCTGCGGTTGGAAGGTCATGCCTCCAGCTACACGCAATTGAACCGGCCATGCCCTGCAGTCAGGAGCAGTGATGCAAACATACCTGGTAGAGCAAATGGAAGGGGACGACGTGGTTGCGGCGAGTAATGTCAATGCGTCCAGCCCGTTCACGGCGGCGACTATATCAACAGGACGCCAGGTTACCCTGAGGACATGGGAAAACAACTGGGTTCGTGTCACGGATGAGCTTGGAGGGGAAGTATTCGCATACTGCTTCATTTCAGGCACTGGCGAAGCGGACCGCAGCGCACAGCCCGACACTTCGGTAAGGTAGCACAGCCGAGCGAGCGCAGGCTGGCATGCTCAACTTCGAACGATTTAAGCGATCAAGACCGCCTCGCGCATCATCCGAATGATTGATGAAAAGATCATGCCACGGGGCGATAAGCGGCAACAATCCTAGCGTGGGGCCCTTATGTCTCTGGCGCATTTAGAATCTTCGAGGGCGATTCAAACGGTGCAGGCTGACTACCAAGCGGTGGTCTCTTGTCGATGGTCAAAAGTTCCCGATCATGCTCTTGACGAGGGCGGGCCCGTTCTACGTCTGCATCAACGGATGGGAACTGGCTTCGTCGATATTCCGGTCTTTGATCACCTGAGGGAAATCGCCGGGCATTATTCCGAAAAATTAGCCGCCAGCGACGGCACCAACCGACTGACCTATTCCGAGCTTTTTCGGGCGGTCGAGGCCTTGGCCAGCCGGATTGAAGCCGTCGTTCCCGACGGAAATGCGGTTGGAATACTTCAGGCCAACTCGGTCTGGTACACCGTTGCGATGCTGGCCAGCATGGCATCCGGTCGACCGTCAGTGCCGCTTAACGTGCGAGATCCGGACTCGCGCATCAACGAAATCGTCGCCGACGCGAGGCTCTCCGCCATAATTGGCGACAAAGGCCTCCACGGCCTTGATCTGCCCCAGCACGTTGCCCGGATCGATATAGCGCAATCGTTGCAGGCAACGCTTCGTCCAGCTGGACACCGTACCGTTTCTGTCGATGCACCGGCAATCGTGCTTTATACCTCCGGCAGCACGGGCCGCCCCAAGGGGATTGTCAACAGCCAGCGGAGCTTGCTGTGCCGGGTGCAGCAATATGTCGACGCGTGCCACATCAATGCGCAGGATGTTTTCTTGCCCCTGACCGGCCCGGCAACCATCGCCGGTTGTCGGGAAATACTTGCCGCTCTTCTTACGGGTGCTACGTTGCAGCTTGTGGAGGTCGAAGCCGTCGGCCTGCGCGCGGTTCGCGGCCGCATGCAATCGGAAGGCGTGACGATCACCTATCTGGTGCCGGCATTGCTTCGCGCTCTCCTGGCGGATGAGCCCGCGGACGCCTTTGGTTCACTCAGGGTTGCCCGAATTGGAGGCGAGAAGGTGTCCTCGGCCGACATCCGCCTGGTGCGCAAGGCTGTCCCGCCAACTTGCCTGGTGCAGATCGGCTATTCATCGACGGAAACGACTGGATCGCAGTGGTTCTTGCCGCACGATTGGCCGGAATTCGATTCCTCAGCTCCCGTCGGTTGGCTGCTTCCGGGTATCAGCTTCGCAGTGGTCGATGAAGAAGGTTACCCGGTTCAGCCCGGCAAAATCGGAGAACTGTTGATCAGAAGTCCGTATGTCGCCCTCGGATATTGGGAAAACGGGGCAGTCGTTCCGTTTGAAATAGATCCCGACGACCAGACGCTTCGCATCTTTGCGACGGGCGATCTTGTGCAAATTGGGAGTGATGGCCTGTTGCGGATCATCGGTCGCAAAGGGCGCCAGATAAAGGTCAATGGGCGGCGCGTTGAGCCGGCCGAACTCGAACGGGTTCTGCGTGGCGCGCCGTCGGTGAAGGATGCCGTGGTTATCGTCACCCCGGCGAATGAACTGGTTGCGTTCGCCGTCCCGCACGGCGGGGCGGGAGCCAGTTTTTGCGACGAGCTGCGCCAACTTGCCAGGACAAAATTGCCGCCGGCGCTTTGCCCGCTGCGGCTCCATGCAAGCGCCGAGATACCGCGACTGGCCAGCGGAAAGATCGATATGGCAATGCTGGCTGCAATCGACCTTTCGGTTCGGGAAACAACGCCCCCACCGCAAATCGCCCATGCGGGAAATGAAGTTCCTGCTCATCAGATAGTACGGCGTGCCTGGACCAAGGTCCTTAAGACGCGGGTCGCCCTGGGGTGCTGGGATGAAGCGGGGGGAGATTCGCTTAAGCTGCTCCATTGCGTGATGGAAATCGAAAGCGCGATCGGGCAGGAGCTCGGATTGGAAGCCTTCACGGTTGGAATGAGCTTCGATGAGATGGTTGCAGCGGTCATTTCCGCTCAACGAGGCGGAGAGCACGCGCCCGCCTGGAAACACGAGCCTCCGCTGCTTTTCCTTTTCCCCGGGTCGGTCGGTTATGGTCCGAGCCTTGCTTCGTTCGCTTCGGCAATAAGCAAGGTCGCCAGGGTGTCTCCCATCAGATATCCGGCCCTGGGCATGATCCTGCAAGGTCAGAACACTGTCGCCGCAATGGTCGAAGCTGCAATCGATCATATCAACCGCGTGCAGCCTACCGGCTGTGTTCGCCTGCTTGGCCACTCGCTCGGAGGAGCGGTCGCTTTTGAGGTTGCCGCGCGTCTGCTTGATCAAGGGCGAGCGGTAGCGTTCACGGGCATTCTGGATACCAGTCTGGTTGGCGAACGCAGCAAGCGTTGGGAGACCATTACCCGGACATTTCACCGGATCCGAACCAATCGTATATCGGCTAGTCGGGTGGCGTGCCGCGCGCTTGCCAAGGTCGCGGTCAAAATGCACTGCGAATCCCGGCTTGCCAGCTTCCTCGACCGCTATGCCGAGGGTCAGTTCAACCCGACGAGCTTCAGAACCAAACTGGAACTGCAGGAGGTTCTGCGGGCGCGCGCCTTCTTCCAATGGCTGGCAGAACCCAGGCCGATACTGCCGATCACCGGCACCTTGTTCCG
>NZ_RZTF01000126.1:0-6654 GCF_004023175.1 Mesorhizobium sp. M7A.F.Ca.MR.362.00.0.0 | reverse complement strand
CTTGTTCCGTTGCGCGCGGCCCGGAATGCCGCTTGCACTCGGGTGGGACCGGGCATTCGTCCATCTGGACGTCATTCCGATCGCCGGCACTCACATCGACATGGTCGTGGAGCCCCATCTGACCATCAATCGCCCACTCATCGAAAACGCTGTGACCGAGACCTACTCTTCAGTCGAGTCACGCCAACAGGAGGCAGTGTCATCGACCTGATCGGGGAATTCAGCAGCGATGTGCTGGCGCTCGATGCCCGGCTGGAGATCGATCGCATCGTCGAGACTTTGCGCGAGCAGGTTCTCGGCACACAACGGCGTCGCGGAGTGGTCGTCGGGCTCTCCGGAGGCATCGACAGTTCGGTCGTCGCAACGCTGTGCGCACGGGCGTTCGGGAAGGACAAGGTGCTCGGCCTGTTCATGCCGGAGCGCCATTCGTCAGGCGACTCGTTGAGGCTTGGCCGCAGCGTCGCCGGGCAGCTTGGCATCGACACAATCCTTGAAGATATCGAGCCGGCGCTTGAAGGCATCGGCGCATACGCCCGACAGATCGAGGCCATCCGAACTGCCGTCCCTGGATATGGCGAAGGCTGGAAATGCAAGCTGGTCATGGCATCGGTGCTGGAGAGCAGCGGCCTCAATATCACGCGCCTTACGGTCGAGGATCCGCACGGAAAGATCGACACCGTGCGTCTGTCGCCGGCGGCTTACCTGCAGATCGTCGCTGCCACCAACTACAAGCAGCGGGTTCGCAAGATGACCGAGTATTATCATGCGGACCGCCTCAACTATGCAGTGGCAGGCACGCCAAACCGGCTCGAATATGACCAGGGCTTCTTCGTCAAACAGGGCGACGGCATCGCCGATGTGATGCCTATCGTCCATCTCTACAAGACCCAGGTTTACCAGCTGGCGGAGTATCTCGGTATTGACAAGGAGGTCCGAACAAGGCCGCCGACCACGGACACGTTTTCCATGGCGCAAACCCAGGAGGAGTTCTACTTCGCTTTGCCCTATCAGTTGATGGATTTGTGCCTCTATGGCATGAATCACGGAATTTCGGCCGGCGTGGTTGCCGCCGCCGCTGGCCTCACCGCCGAGCAGGTCGAGAAGGTCTATAAGGATATCGTCAGCAAACGCCGCGCCGCCCGCTATCTTCACGCACGGCCGCAGCTGCCCGCTGCGATGGACAGGGATTGACCCATGTGCGGCATCGCCGGAATTGTGGCGCTGAACGCGGCTGCGGAGCCTCCTTCACGAGCCGCGCTTCTACGAATGGCAGCCGCGCTCTCCCATCGAGGTCCGGACGAAAGCGGCCTTTACCGCGACAGGCGAGCGGGGCTGGCGCATACCCGCCTGTCGGTCATCGATCTCTCGACCGGACAGCAGCCTCTCGCCGACACAGGCAATACCACCTGGATCGTCTTCAACGGCGAGATCTTCAATTACGTCGAGCTGCGTGACCAACTCATAGCCCTGGGACATTGTTTCCGCACCCGCAGCGATACGGAGGTCGTCGTGCATGCCTACCGCGCCTGGGGTGTGGGCGCGTTCGAGCGGCTGAACGGGCAATGGGCACTCGCCATTTGGGACTCGCTGATAGGCCGCCTCGTCCTGTCGCGCGATCGGTTCGGCATCTGCCCGCTGCATTTGTGCGAACACGCTGGCCGCCTGCATTTCGCCAGCGAAGTTAAGGCCATCTTCGCAGCCGACCCGGCGATACCGCGGGCCTTCGATCCGGCGGGGGTCGACCAGACTTTCACGCTGTGGACGGTCGTACCGCCGCAAGGCGTATTTCAGGGGATACAGGAACTTACCCCCGGCCATGTCCGCATCTACGACAATGGCAGCGTTCGTGAGCACGCTTTCTGGAAACCTTGCTATCCCGAGAGCGAGGACCTGGCCCATGGCACCTTCAGGGGCTCGCTGGAGGATGCGGTGGACGAAGTGCGCGGCGCCTTGCAGGCCGCGACGGCGCTTAGAATGGTCAAGGCGGACGTGCCGGTCGGCTGCTACCTTTCCGGCGGGCTCGACAGCTCACTTGTCGCCATGCTCGGGAGGCGCTTCGCCGGCGCGCCGCTCCAGACTTTCTCGTTGCGTTTTGCTGACGCCGAATATGATGAAACCCGTTACCAGCGGCTGGTTGCCGGTGCGAGCGGCGGCGAGCACCACGAGGTGATGGTTTCGCGCGGTGACATCGCCGACATCTTCCCGGATGTGATCCGTCATGCCGAGCGTCCGATTCTCAGGACCGCGCCGGCGCCGTTGTTCCTTCTCTCGAGGCTGGTGCGCGAACATGGCATCAAGGTCGTGCTGACCGGCGAGGGGGCCGACGAGATGTTCGCCGGCTACGACCTGTTCCGGGAAGGCAAGGTCCGCCGCTTCTGGGGGCGGCAACCCGCCTCCGCCCGACGCGCCCGACTGCTGGAACGTCTGTATCCCTATCTGAGCCGCTCGCCGGTCAAGCAGCAGGCGATGGCGCGCCAGTTCTTTGGACACGGTCTCCATGCATATGGCGCGCCCGGCTTCGCGCATGATACCCGCTGGCGCACCACCAGCGCCATCAAACGGCTGTTCTCGGCCGACATGCACGCCGAAACGGCGCGTCGCGACGTGGTGGCTGACCTGCTCGGCCGCCTGCCCGAAGAGTTCCAACGATGGGGTCCTCTCGCGCAGGACCAGTACCTTGAGATCAGGACGCTGATGTCGGGCTACCTGCTCTCCTCGCAAGGAGACAGGATGCTGATGGCTCACTCCGTCGAAGGGCGTTTCCCGTTCCTGGACGACAAGCTCGTGGCCTTGGCGAATTCGCTACCGGCCGACTACAAGCTGCGCATTCTGGATGAGAAACACGTGCTGAAGCGTGTGGCGAAATCGATCGTCCCCGCGGAAGTCGTGGCCCGCAAGAAGCAGCCCTACCGGGCGCCCAACGCACTTTGCTTCATGGGCGATAGCGCACCCGCCTATGTCCGCGAAGCACTCTCTGAGACTACCCTGCGCGCGGCGAATGTCTTTGATCCGAACTCGGTCGCGCGCCTGCTGGACAAATGCGCTGCCAAGACCGGCGATGGCGATCTGTCCAACTCGGACAACATGGCGCTGGTCGGCGTGCTGTCGACGCAGCTCCTCCATCAGCAGTTTGTCGCAAGCCGTCCATCAAGCGGGCGTGCGGTCGACCTCAGGATAGATGTCGATCGCCTGCACAGGGAAGAGGTGCTGGTATGATGCATGGCGCCGTCCCTCTGCTGCACGACTACCTCAGCCATTCGGCCGGCCGACTCGGCGACAAGGTGGCGCTGGTGTGCGGCGGGCACCGGCTCGCCTATGATGAGCTTGAGACACGTTCCAACGCGGTCGCCCATCATCTCGTCACGTCCGGGGTCGCCCCCGGTGACCGCGTCATGATCTTCGCCGACAACACCGTCGAGACCGTGGTCAGCTTCTGGGCGGTTCTCAAGGCGAGCGCCGTTGTGTGCATCGTCAATCCGCTCACCAAGAGCGACAAGCTGGGGTATTTGCTCAACGATTGCCTGCCGGCAGCATTGATCACCGACAAACATTTGCAGGCAATCTTTACTGAACCGGCGCGTAACTGTCCGTCGCTGCGGCGGCTCATCGTCTCCGGTCCGATGGACGTCGCCGAGCTCCGGGGATTGCCGCATGCCGTGCGCTGGGATGAGGCGGCTGCCGGCCACGGCAAAGCGCCGGCCCGCCGCCGCATCGATATCGATCTCGCAGCCATCATCTACACGTCGGGCTCGACCGGCGAACCCAAAGGCGTGATGCTGACGCACAGGAACATGATGGCAGCCTGCACGTCGATTGCCTCGTACCTCGAACTTGGCGAAGACGACGTGATCCTCAATGTCTTGCCCCTGGCCTTCGACTACGGCCTCTATCAGATGATAATGGCATTCCGTACCGGGGCGCGCTTGGTCCTCGAGCGCTCGTTTGCCTTCCCCGCACAGATACTTGCGATCATCGAAAGGGAGAGAG
Organism: Mesorhizobium sp. M7A.F.Ca.MR.362.00.0.0; assembly: GCF_004023175.1. Lineage (NCBI taxonomy): Bacteria > Pseudomonadati > Pseudomonadota > Alphaproteobacteria > Hyphomicrobiales > Phyllobacteriaceae > Mesorhizobium > Mesorhizobium sp. M7A.F.Ca.MR.362.00.0.0. The sequence continues at coordinate 2,667 of NZ_RZTF01000126.1, read as the reverse complement.
TTACAGGCTTTCCCGGCGTGCCAACCATCTTTGCCGCGCTGTCGGATCTCAAGACGCTGAAGGCAGATGATTTTGCAAGCATAAGGTATGTCACGAACACTGCCGCGGCACTGCCGCTCAAGCACATTCGCCTGCTCCAGGAACTGTTTGCCGATGCTCGCATCTATTCGATGTACGGCCTGACCGAATGCAAACGCTGCACCTATCTTCCGCCGGAAGATCTTGCTCGAAAACCGTTGAGCGTGGGGATCGCCATCCCGAACACCGAAATGTGGATTGTCGATGAGGATGACCGAAGGGTCGGTCCCAATGTCGTCGGCCAGCTGGTCATTCGCGGGGCAACGGTCATGAAGGGCTACTGGGGTAAGCCGGAGGCTACCGCGAGGAAGCTCAAGCCTGGCCCTTTGCCCGGCGAGCAGGTTCTGTACACCGGCGACTACTGCCGAATGGACGAGGAAGGCTACCTCTATTTTGTCGGCCGCAGCGATGAGATCATAAAATCGCGGGGAGAAAAGGTGGCGCCCAGGGAAGTCGAAAACGTGCTGATGGAAATCCCGGGAGTACGGGAAGCCGCGGTCGTTGGAGTTCCCGACGACCTGCTAGGGCAAGCAGTGAAAGCGTTTGTCGTCATGGAGCAAGGAACGATCATGTGCGAAAAGCAGCTGCGGATGGAATGTCAGAAGCGGCTGGAAAACTTCATGATTCCGAAGTCCATCCAGATTGTGTCCAGTCTACCGATGACGGACACGGGCAAGCTCAAGAAAATAGCGCTTTCATAAAGCGACACCTGGAAATCATTTGGATCGGAGGCCAATTCAATGCTGAGCACGAACAACAGAATTGACACCTACAGCGATCAGATACGCGCCTTTCTGGCGTCAAATTTCTACGTGGCCGACCCGCGTGCCCTGGAGGTTGAAACGTCGTTGCTCGACCAGGGCATCATAGACTCGACTGGAGTGCTTGAAGTTATCGGCTTCGTCGAGGAGACATTCGGCATCACTGTCGAGGACAGTGAACTTCTGCCTGAGAATTTCGATTCCATCCAGGGAATTGCACGTTACGTGCTCAGCAAGGAAAACTGATCGCTGGGCCGCTTTAAGGGCGTCCTCCCAACCGAGCGCGCAAACCAATGGCGCGGCTCACGCTGGCGCTTTGGCCCGTGCACAAACCACCCTGGCTTCACCGGCTTTGTTTGCAACCGCGCGAATGCTCTCGTAGGCTTTGGAACGCTCAACCAAACTCATGACCTGCCGGTCCTGGCCAAGCCCGACCTCGAAAAGCAGCATGCCACCTTGCCGCAGATAGCGCCGCGCCTCCTTGATCACCCGCATGTGAATGCTCAGGCCGTAAGGCCCGGCAGCGAATGCCTCACGTGGTTCAAGTTCCATCAGATGCGCGCGGTCGTTTTCGAGCCGCTTCTCGGAGATGTAAGGCGGGTTGCAAACGACCAGATCGATCGTGCCTTCGAGCTCCAGACCCGAGAAGGAATTGAACAGGTCGCCCTGCAGCACCGAAATGCGTCCGGCCAGGCCAAGATGGGCGACATTCCGGCAGGTGGTTTCGACACAGCTGTCAGTGAGATCGCTCGCCCAGACGCGCGCGGTGGGGACCTTGTATCCAATGGCGCAGGCGAGATTGCCCGCTCCGCAGCACATGTCCACGACACGCGGGACCGGCCGATTAAGTTCACGAAGCACATTGAGGGCGGTGCTGCCGAGCAATTCCGTCTCCGGGCGAGGGACGAGCGCGCCGGGCGCGACAACCAACTTCAGCCCCATGAAGCCGATGCGGCCGGTGATGTAGGCGCTGGCGACATCTATTTCACCAATCACGACAAACCCGCTTTCTTGATTTTCCCATGCCCGATTTCTCAGGTCGCCCGGGTCTTCATGCCGTGAGGCGAGGCATCAGCCACCGTCGTTCCCGAGTCGGTTCACGTCGCGTAACTACTGGATCGCCGCGCTCTGCAGGTCGCTGCTGAACCTCACCTCGATGGTGTCTCCAGGCGCGACCTCAGTGTCCTGGTCGACCGGTCGACCTCTCGACGCGTCGCCGGCTCCCCCGGTTATTGTGATCCGCGCCTGGAAGGTTTCGCCGGCGACCGGCAGCGGAAGAGCGGACGCCCCTGATGGCTGAAGCTTCTGGCTGGCTGCGTGGAGCCTTGCAGTGGTCTCGGCGAGGCGAAGGTCGGTGTCCCTCAACTCGTTCAGAAGGCCGATCCTTCGTTGATTTTCATTGCGTTCCTGCTGCCTGACGAAGTCTTCCTGCTGGCGCCGCGTTCTCATGAGTTCGACCGAGGTCTCGAGCGCCCGGCTCGACGACATCAGCACCGCACGTCTGACATCGGCGAGCCTGCTGTTGGTCAGATTGCCCGATTCGAACGATTTGGTGACCCGCGCCAGATCGTCCTCATCCTGTTTCACCGCTGCCGCTTCCGTCTGCTCGCGCTTGAGCAGAACCTCGACCTCAGCCTCGGCATCCTTGGCGGTCTTGTCGAGATAGCTTTGCTCCTGTTGAAAATTGTTCAGCGAAATTCTGAGACCCTCCGCTTCCGCCTGCGCGACCGCCGATATCAATGCATTCGACAGGGGCGAGCCCTGCGGCGGCTGCATGTCAAATTCTGCCTGGTTCTGAAGTTCGGCGCGGATGCGGGCGCCATGAAAG
>NZ_RZTF01001270.1:0-210 GCF_004023175.1 Mesorhizobium sp. M7A.F.Ca.MR.362.00.0.0 | reverse complement strand
ATTCATCGGGTTCTTCTTTCTGGAAGGATTTGATTTCGGTGTCGGCATTTCCACACAGTTAATTGCCAGAAATGATATGGAAAGACGAATTCTCATTAACACAATCGGCCCATTCTGGGACGCAAATGAGGTTTGGCTGATAACAGCAGGAGGAGCGCTATTCGCTGCCTTCCCTCATTGGTATGCAACATTGTTCAGCGGATTTTATAC
>NZ_RZTF01001269.1:0-210 GCF_004023175.1 Mesorhizobium sp. M7A.F.Ca.MR.362.00.0.0 | reverse complement strand
CTCATACAATCTCCTTAGAACTGCTTTCTCCATATATGGGTGCGTTTAGAAGTTGAACCTGCATTTCATCGTGACAAGCAATGCTCAGGTAAGGCTTGACCTGTTTTAACATCAGGAACCTCCACGATTGAGGGTTTTCCATCATTATGATGAACGAATAAACCTCTAACTTTAACATATGACGGCACTAGGGGATGACGTCGAATCATA
>NZ_RZTF01001268.1:0-210 GCF_004023175.1 Mesorhizobium sp. M7A.F.Ca.MR.362.00.0.0 | reverse complement strand
GCTTATCATGTCATTTGGAATTGTTCTTTTGATAGAAGCAGACTTAGGTTCTGCTCCGTGGGATGTACTGAATATCGGCTTGTACTACCAACTTGGTTTGACAATTGGGAGCTGGACGATCATTGTCGGCTTTTTTGTCCTTTTTGTAAGTGCAATCCTTTCCAAGTCAATCCCGCAGATCGGTGCATTTCTCAATATGCTGTTAGTAGG
>NZ_RZTF01001267.1:0-210 GCF_004023175.1 Mesorhizobium sp. M7A.F.Ca.MR.362.00.0.0 | reverse complement strand
TTTTTTGTGAGCAGCTCAAGGAATTTCGTTGAAGCAAGCTTAGCAAAAAAAACAGCAGAAATCATATAGATGATAGAGGAAAAACCAATTTCCATATTTTTGGCGCCCAATTCCTGGATAACTTGATTTGTAAAGGACATGGTTGTAGCCATTTGCACACCTTGCTGTACTAATGCTAAACAGGAATAAAGTAAAAGGTTCTTATCTTTT
>NZ_RZTF01001266.1:0-210 GCF_004023175.1 Mesorhizobium sp. M7A.F.Ca.MR.362.00.0.0 | reverse complement strand
GCGGACCTGACATCGCGCGCTCCGCCGCACGCCGGGGTTGGTCCGACGGGACATCCGATCATTGGGCCGCACGCGAACCGCCACACCGCCTCAGGTCCGACGATCTAAGCCATCAAGAACCGCCTGGATCCGCTGGAGATCCTGCTTCATGATGGTCCGTTGCAAAGGCGACAGACGCTTCTCCTTCAGCAAGGTCTTGGCGTCCTCGGC
>NZ_RZTF01001265.1:0-211 GCF_004023175.1 Mesorhizobium sp. M7A.F.Ca.MR.362.00.0.0 | reverse complement strand
CCTTATTCACATTGCTTTAAACGATAACCGTTAATAGTTTTTCGGATTGGACAATATTTTCTTCACTTGTTCCAACGACTTCTACATACTCACTTGTATTAGTGACAATCACTGGCGTTGTTACTGGATAACCAGCTTCTTTAATTTTCTCAATATCAAACTCTACTAACAGATCGCCTTGCTTTACTACATCATCTTGCTTAACATGCGG
>NZ_RZTF01001264.1:0-211 GCF_004023175.1 Mesorhizobium sp. M7A.F.Ca.MR.362.00.0.0 | reverse complement strand
ATTCTATTTACGCCAATTGTTCTATTGTTAGGCAGACACTTGAATATGTTAGAACTTGGTGAGCAAATGGCAACTTCCCTTGGTGTTGCTGCTGGTAAGACAAGGGTTTTACTTATTGTAAGTTCTGTTTTTATGATTGCTATTGCGACATCAACGACAGGTCCGATTGCATTTGTCTCCTTTCTTGCAGGTCCGATTGCTAATAGATTAG
>NZ_RZTF01001263.1:0-211 GCF_004023175.1 Mesorhizobium sp. M7A.F.Ca.MR.362.00.0.0 | reverse complement strand
CATCATAGCTCAATAAAAACTCTTTAATATTGTCTTTCATTTCTTGATCTAAGCCGCTTCTTACTGCAAATGGTGCTCCAACAGGAATTGCTTCAGACTCTGCAATAACACGGTAGGAACCTTTTTCAATTATTCCTTTTTCCTCAAGCATTGCCGGCATCATCGCAGAAACCCCGGCAGCATCATATTGGCCGCGCACAACACCTATAAG
>NZ_RZTF01001262.1:0-211 GCF_004023175.1 Mesorhizobium sp. M7A.F.Ca.MR.362.00.0.0 | reverse complement strand
GTCATAAATATCTGAGTTGTATCCTGGCATTGCATAAGCTTTAAATGTAGGGTCAATAACCTGCATCAAACCTTTTGAAGGAGTTCCCCTTTTTGCGTTGATATCCCAAAGGTTTATTGCTTTAGCATTACCACCTGACTCAGTTTGCATCTGATAAAGCAACCTATCTAAATTAGTCTGGCTATATTGTTTAGTAAGCATCAAGGCTTTA
>NZ_RZTF01001261.1:0-211 GCF_004023175.1 Mesorhizobium sp. M7A.F.Ca.MR.362.00.0.0 | reverse complement strand
TTAAAAATGTTCTTACAAACAAAACAAATAAAAGAAAAAAAGATGCAGCAGTTGTATAAGTAAAATGATAGTAAAGAAGTCAGGCAGCGATGTCTGGCTTTTTTTGTATCTTTTTTTAGCTAATAATAATTAATTAGAACGCTTTTTTGGCTATGTAATTGAAATAATTCTTTCGATAAAATAGAAATAAATTGAAAGGAGGCTGCAATGA
>NZ_RZTF01000125.1:14087-15692 GCF_004023175.1 Mesorhizobium sp. M7A.F.Ca.MR.362.00.0.0 | reverse complement strand
GGCATGGATCCTGGGGTCTGCGCCGCGTCGCTTCGCTCCTTGCTACGCCCCAGGATGACGAAGCGATGGATGTTTGCGCCAATCGCCAAAGCATGCGGTCCGTGCTTAAGGAATTAGGCGCTCAGCGGTCGCCCCACGACTTTGGCTTCCTGTTTCTCGCACCGAGCCTTGATCGAAGCCTCTGCGATTGCGAATTCCTCTTCCAATGCCTCATATTGGGCAGCGAATTTTGAATCCTTGAACCATTCCTTGGCGGGTTCCTCGACGGGAATCATACTCCGGCTCATAGAACCTCCTTTGCTCGCTTCAGCACCAACTCGCCTCGCTTCGCTCAACTATTCCTATCGCCGGCAACCTCACTCCGCCAGCGTCTTCAGGAACGCCACCAGCGCTCCGCGCTCGCGATCCGACAACTCCAGCGGGTGAACCTCTGATACCCCTTCGACGCTGGGGGCAGCCTTGGCGTAGTGCGCCACCACCTCGTCGAGCGACGAAAACTGCCCGGCATGCATATAGGGCGGCCGCGTTGCCGCTCCGCGCAGCGATGGCGTCTTGTAGGCGCGAACGAGTTCGGGCGCATCCTTGACCATGAAGCGCAACTCGCCGCAGGCGCTGGCGTCGCCATCGCGATAAGCGCCGAAGCAGTTGAACGGGTCCGCCTCGACTTGGTGCACGGCCTCGATACGGCCGCGATCCGGCGGCAGGCCCGCAACGGATGGCACGCCGGTGTTGTGGAAGCTGTTGTCGGTGAAGCGCGAGCCGTTGTGACAGGTCACGCAATTGGCCTTGCCGATGAACAGTTTAAGCCCAAGGATTTCTTGTTTGGAAAAGACAGCATCGCCCTTCGGCTCGGCACCGGTGGCGAGGTCCAGCGCAAAGCGGTCGAAGCGCGTTGGCGCCGGCGCGATCGAGCGTTCGAAGGCGGCAATTGCCTTGCCTAGATTGGCAAAGACGCCGTTGATAGCGTCACGCTGCGGGCCGCTCATCGCATTCCAGGCCGCCCTCTCGACATCGTTTCCAAGCGGGCTGGCATCCAACGGCATGCCGGAAAAATCAGGCAGCGGCCCGAAGATGCGCTCATAGCGTTCGCCGAAGCGCGCCTTGATGTAATGCGCGTAGGCGGTGCGGTTTCCCGCCTGCTCCAGCGGGTTTTCGAGCGGCGTCAGCGCTTGCGCCCACAGGCTGTCGCGGCGGCCATCCCAGAAGAACCAGGGATCGCGCGCCACGCCGGCCAGTGGCATGGTGCGCCGGCTGGTACGGCCGACCCCGACCGCCTGCGGCAGGTCGTCCTGGAACTGGCGGTCGATCTTGTGGCATGTCGAACAGGATATTGACCCGTCACCGCTCATGCCCTGGTCGAAGAACAGCGTCGAGCCGAGTGCGGCAGCCGCCGGCACGTCGGCAAAACGATTGGTGGTGTCGGGCTTGAGCGCCGGCAGCGACGACAGCGCCAGCGAGGCGATGGTCGTCTTTTCGGCGTCGGAAAAATCCGGCTTCGTGCAACCGGCAAGGACAACGGCCATCATCAGCGCCAGAAAACGCGAAAGCCGCCTCATGTCCTGCTCACAGCACCACGTTGAAGAGCACCGTGTCGGAGCCGGCGGT